>DATIDZ010000125.1:0-6043 GCA_035456045.1 Caldimonas sp. | reverse complement strand
CCGGCGATGCCGACGACGACGGTGCAGAAGATGATCGGCGCGATGATCATCTTGATCAGCTTGATGAAGCCGTCGCCGAGCGGCTTCATGGATTCGCCGAGGTGCGGCCAGAAGTGGCCGAGGATCACGCCGATGATGATGGCAGTGATGACCTGGGCGTAGAGCGACTTGTAGAGCGGCCGCGGCGTGGGGTCCTTGTCCAAGGGTGTCTCCTCGCGCCTTGTGCCGGCGCATCCGCCGCACTCTACGCCGGCGCAGCGGCGACGTCAGCTTTGCACGAGTCGCCTGCTGCGGGCTATGGACATCAGGATGCCGAGGCCGAGGCCGAGCGTGACCATCGCCGTCCCGCCGTAGCTGATGAACGGCAGGGGCACGCCGACGACGGGCAGGATGCCGCTCACCATGCCCATGTTGACGAAGGCGTAGGTGAAGAAGCTCAGCGTGATCGCGCCGGCCAGTAATCGCGTGAAGACGGTCGGCGCCTCGGCGGCGATGAACAGCCCGCGGAAGATCAGGAAGATGAAGAAGAGCACCAGCGTGCAGCAGCCGACCAGGCCGAACTCCTCCGAGAAGGCGGCAAAGATGAAGTCGGTGGTTCGCTCGGGAATGAACTCGAGGTGCGTCTGCGTGCCCTTCATGAAGCCCTTGCCGGTGGTGCCGCCGGAGCCGATCGCGATCTCGCCCTGGATGATGTGGAAGCCCTTGCCGAGCGGGTCGGTGGTCGGGTCGAGCAGCGTGCAGACGCGGTTCTTCTGGTAGTCGCGCAGCATCGGCCACTTGACCTCGGGCTGGCAGATCTGCTCCTCGGAGAGAACGACCGCCGTGATGCCCGCCGCGGCGATCATCATCACCGGGACGATCAGCTTCCACGAGAGGCCGGCGAAGAAGATCACGTAGAGCCCCGCCGACAAGACGAGGATCGCCGTGCCCAGGTCGGGCTGCTTGACGATGAAGCCGACCGGGACGAGCAGCAGGACGCCGGCGATCACGAAATCGAGCACGCGCAGCTGGCCTTCGCGGCGCTGGAACCACCACGCCAGCATCAGCGGCATCGCGATCTTCAGGATCTCGCTCGGCTGGATCGTCACCCCGACGTTGAGCCATCGCGTCGCGCCCTTGCGCGTGATGCCGAGTCCCGGCAACGCCGTCGCTAGCAGCAGGATCAGGCCGACGACGTAGAGCGGGATCGCCAGCTTGATCAGCTGCTGCGGCGCGATCTGCGCGGCGAGGAAGAGGACGACGAAGGCGAGCGCCATGTTGCGGCCGTGGTCGACGAAGCGCGTGCCCTGGTCGTGGCCCGCCGAGTACATCGTCACCAGGCCGGCGATCGCGAGCAGGCCGACGGCGAGGACGAGCGGAACGTCGTAGCCGGTGAAGACCGGCTTGGCGCGCTGCCACAGCGACGGGCTGTCGAAGACCGCGCTCATTTCAGTCGCGCCGCAAGGCCAGCAGGTCGGCGCCGCGCGCCCGGCCGGTGAGGGGCAGCGGCGCCGAGGCCGCCGGCGCCGGCTCGGCAGCGGGCGCGGCGGCCGGCTCGGCGCGCGCGGTCGCGGCGCCGTCGACGGTCGCGCCGGGGAGCGGCACGGAATCGATGGTGCGCTGGACGCCGATCGGCGCCGTCGACTGGCCCGTCTGCGTCGCCGCGATGTCGGCCTCGCTCGGGTACTTGCCGGCGAGCAGGTAGTCGAAGACCCGGCGCGCGATCGGCGCCGCGGCGCCGGCGCCGAAGCCGGCGTTCTCGACGACGATCGCGAGCGCGATGCGGGGCGACTCGAGCGGCGCGAAGGCGGCGTAGAGCGCGTGATCGCGGTGGCGCTCGTCGAGGCGCGACGCGTTGTACTTCTCGTTGGCCTTGATCTCGATCACCTGCGCCGTGCCGGTCTTGCCGCCCGACTTGTAGGGCGCGTTGACGAACGAGCGCGCCGACGTGCCTTCCTGCGTGACGCCGTAGAGCGCGTTGTGAATGACGGCGACGTGCTCGGGCTTCCAGTCCATCGGCGGCAGCGGCGGGAACGCAAGCGGCCGCGAGTTTCGCGTCTCGTAGTTCTCGACCGCGCGCACGAGGTGCGGCGTGAAGCGCTGGCCGCCGGCTGCGACGGCTGCCTCGGCCTGCGCCAGCTGCAGCATCGTGAAGCTGTTGTAGCCCTGGCCGATGCCGAGCGAGATCGTCTCGCCGGCGTACCACTTCTGCGCTTCCTTCTTCTTGTAGGCCTTGCGCTTCCACTCCGTCGACGGCAGCGTTCCGCGCAGCTCGCCCTGCAGGTCGATACCGGTGATCCGGCCGAAGCCGAGCGGCGCCATGAAGTCGTGCATCGCGTCGACGCCGAGGTCGTTGGCGAGCGTGTAGTAGTAGGTGTCGCACGACTGGACGATCGACTTGTACATGTCGACGGTGCCGTGGCCGCCCTCCTTGTCGTCGCGGAAGCGGTGGTTGCCGAAGTTGTAGAAGCCGGGGTCGAAGATCGTCTGCTGCGGCGTGCGCTTGCCGAGGGTGAGCGCGGCGAGCGCCATGAACGGCTTGTAGGTCGAGCCGGGCGGGTAGGTGCCGCGCAGCGCGCGGTTGAGCAGCGGCTTGTCGGGCGACTCGTTGAGGGCGCGCCAGTTCTCGACGTCGATGCCCTCGACGAACAGGTTGGGGTCGAAGTTCGGCTTGCTCACGAAGGCGAGGATCTCGCCGTTGCGCGGGTCGATCGCGACGAGCGCGCCGCGGCGGTCGCCGAACAGCTGCTCGACTAGCGCCTGCAGGCGGATGTCGATCGACAGGACGATCGCGTTGCCGGTCGTCGCCGGATTGCTCTTCAGGCGCCGCACGGCGTGGCCACCCGCGCTCATCTCGACCTCCTCGAAGCCGGTCTGGCCGTGCAGCTCGCTCTCGTAGCTCTGCTCGACGCCGAGCTTGCCGATGTACTCGGTGCCGCGGTAGTTGGCGAGGTCGTCCTCGGCCCACTCGTCCTCCATCTGCTTCTTCTCGGTCGGGTTGATCCGGCCGATGTAGCCGATCAGGTGGCTGCCGACCTCGCCGAGCGGATAGCTGCGGAAAAGGCGCGCCTTGATCTCGACGCCCTCGAAGCGGAACTTCTGCGCCGTGAAGCGGGCGACCTCCTCGTCGTTGAGGCGCGTGCGGATCGGCAGCGACTCGACGCTGCGGCTCTCGTCGAGCAGGCGCTTGAAGCGCTTCCTGTCGCGCGGCTGGATGTCGACGATCTCGGCCAGTTCGTCGATCGTCGCGTCGAGCGGGCCGCTGATCTTCGCCGGCGCGATCTCGAGGGTGTAGGCGGAGTAGTTGTTGGCCAGGACGACGCCGTTGCGGTCGAGGATCAGGCCGCGGTTGGGCGTGATCGGCACGACCGCGATGCGGTTGTTCTCCGCCTGGGTCGAGAGCTCGTCGTGCTTGGACACCTGCAGGTAGGCCAGGCGCGACGCGAGCAGGCCGAAGGCGAGCAGGACGAACAGCGCCGCCGCCACCAGACGGAGGCGAAATCGCGCGATCTCGCGCTCGGTGTTGCGAAGCTCGGTCACAGGGGCCGATTTTCGTCCGGGTCGGGGGCGCGGCGCTGCGGGGCGAGCAGCAGCCAGGTGGCGACAGGCCACAAAAGTGCCTGGAACACCGGCGCGAGGATGAGCTGCCAGCCCGGGAACATGCCGCCGGCGATCAGGTGGACGACCAGCGAGACCGCCTGCGCGGAGAGAAAGAGCGGCAGGATCTGGACCGCCTGCGACGGCACCGTGAACCAGAGCAGGCGCCGGTGGATCGTCACCGCGAAGAAGCTGAGCAGCGTGTAGGCGAGCGCGTGCTGGCCGAGGACGGCGCCGCTGTGGACGTCCATCAGCAGGCCGAAGAAGAAGGCGACGCCGACGCCGATCCGGCGCGACTGGTGCACGTTCCAGAACACCAGCACGAGCGCGAGGAAGTCGGGCATCGCCGGCACCCGACCGAGCGGCACGATGTTGAGCAGGAAGGCGAACGCGAGCGTCGTCCAGACGAAGATCGGGCTCACCGGCAGGAGCAGCGGGTCGTTGCGCCGCGGCATGATCATTTGCGGCTCCCCTTCTTGGCGCCTGGCTTGCTCGCCGCTGCGCTTTCCGACGCCGCCGCCTGCGGCCGCGGCGGCAGCCGCGCACCGGTCGGCTCGAGGACGAGGACATGGCGAACGCCGTCGGACTGAGCCGCCGGCATGAGCGCGATGCGCGCGAAGCCGGAGTCGATCTTGCGGTCGATCTTGGCGACCGTCGCGACCTTGAGGCCCGGCGGATAGACGCCGTCGACGCCCGACGTCGTGAGGATGTCGCCGATCTGCACGTCGGCGTTGCCGGCCATGAAGCGCATCTCGAGCAGGCCGACCCCGCCGCTGCCGCCGCCGAACGCCGCGCTCCTCACCTGGGTGCGGCTGTTCAGCACCGGGATCGCGGCGTCGCGATCGGTCAGCAACGTGACTTCCGACGACTGCAGGTAGACCCGCGTCACCTGGCCGAGCACGCCCGCTTCGTTGACCACCGGCGAGCCGAGGACGACGTTGTGGGTGACGCCGCGGTCGATGATGACCTTGCGCGAGTACGGGTCGGCCGCCTCGTAGAGCACCTCGGCCGGCTGCGAGCGGACCTCGATCGTCGGCCGCAGCTCGAGCAGCGCGCGCAGGCGGGCGTTCTCCTGGCTCAGCTGCTCGGCGCGCTGGGCTCGCTCGGACAAACGCGCCAGCTCGCTGCGCGCCGCCTGCTCGGCGCTGACGGCGTGAGCCAGCCCGCCGAGGTAGTTGCGCCCGTCGCCGACCACCTCGACCGGCATCAGCAGCGCCCGCTGAACCGGATAGAGCATCGTCGCGACGGTGGCGCGGATCGGCTGCGTGATGCTGAAGCGGCCGTCGGCGACCATCAGGAAGACGGCCAGCGCCGAGCAGAACGAGAGCTTCGTCAGCGACGACGGCCCCTGGCGGAAGAAGGGCGGCGGCGTGCGATCGAGGGTGCCGAGCGCCATCGTCGTGCCGCCCCGCCTTCAGGTCACTCTGAAGTGAAGATCGAGCCGAGGCGCTCCATGCGTTCCAGCGCCATGCCGCAGCCGCGAACGACGCACGTGAGCGGGTCTTCGCCGACGAGCACCGGCAGCCCGGTCTCCTCGGCGAGCAGGCGGTCGAGGTCGCGCAGGAGCGCGCCGCCGCCGGTCAGCATCATGCCGCGCTCGGCGATGTCGGCGCCGAGCTCCGGGGGCGTCTGCTCGAGCGCGTTCTTGACGCTCGACACGATCTGGTTGAGCGGGTCGGTGAGCGCCTCGAGGATCTCGTTCGACGAGATCGTGAAGCTGCGCGGCACGCCTTCGGAGAGGTTGCGGCCCTTGACCTCGATCTCCTTGACCTCGGAGCCGGGGAACGCCGAGCCGATGCTCTTCTTGATCATCTCGGCGGTCGGCTCGCCGATCAGCATGCCGTAGTTGCGCCGGATGTAGTTGATGATCGCTTCGTCGAACTTGTCGCCGCCGACGCGGACCGACCCCTTGTAGACCATGCCGCCGAGCGAGATCACGCCGACCTCGGTCGTGCCGCCGCCGATGTCGACGACCATCGAGCCGCTCGCTTCGCTCACCGGCAGGCCGGCGCCGATCGCCGCCGCCATGGGCTCCTCGATCAGGTAGACGTCGGAGGCGCCCGCGCCGAGCGCCGACTCGCGGATCGCGCGCCGCTCGACCTGGGTCGAGCCGCACGGCACGCAGATGATGATCCGCGGGCTGGGGCGGAGCACCGAGCGCGGATGGACCATCTTGATGAACTGCTTGAGCATCTGCTCGGTCACCGTGAAGTCGGCGATGACGCCGTCCTTCATGGGCCGGATGGCTTCGATGTTGCCCGGCACCTTGCCGAGCATCGCCTTGGCTTCGGCACCGACGGCCTGGATGGTCTTCTTGCCGTTGGGTCCGCCTTCGTGGCGGATGGCGACGACGGAAGGCTCGTCGAGGACGATCCCCTTGCCGCGCACGTAGATCAGCGTGTTGGCGGTGCCGAGGTCGATCGCGAGGTCCGTCGAGAAATAGCGACGAAAGGATCCGAACATTGAG
>DATIDZ010000124.1:0-3856 GCA_035456045.1 Caldimonas sp. | reverse complement strand
GAGCGAGACCTCCTTGCGGATGCCGTCGAGGTCGACGATCGCCATCGCGCCGTCGAGCAGCTCGGTGACGCGGACCGGGATCGCCAGGCACACGGTCAGGCTCCCGCCGCCTGGCGGCAGACGGCGACCCACGCCTGCCCGAGGGCGATGCCGCCGTCGTTCGGCGGCGCCTGCCGCGCCTCGAGCACCCGCAGGTCGAGCGCGGCGAGGCGATCGACGAGCAGCCCGCTCAGCATGGCGTTGAGGAAGCAGCCGCCGCCGAGCGCGACCGTGCCGAGGCCGGTGCGCGCCGCGGCGCGCGCCACCCAGCGCGCCATGCCTTCGGCCAGGGCGTGGTGGAAGAGGGCGGCGGCACGCGGCGCATCGGCGCGCGCGGTGTCGGCCAGGCGCGCCATGAGCGGCGTCGGGTCGAGCGTGCCATCGTCGTCGACGCGAACGAGCCCGGCCACGTCGTCCGCCAGCGACGGACCGTCGCCCAGCCGAGCGAACGCCTCGAGCGTCATCGCCGCCTGTCCTTCGTAGGCGCTGCGCTCGCGCACGCGCAGCAGCGCGGCCGCCGCGTCGAACCAGCGACCGAGGCTGCTGGTCGGCGGACAGCGAACCTCGGCCGCGAGCATCGACGCCACGGCCGCCGCGGCCGGTTGGTCGGCGAAGCGGGCCGCGATGGTCGCGCCGCGACCGAGGCGGTGCAGCGCCGCCGCCGCCATGCGCCAGGGCTCGCGCGCAGCGCGATCGCCGCCCGGCATGGCGATCGGCGCGACATGGCCGAGTCGCTCGCACCGGCCGCCCTCGACGCGCAGCAGCTCGCCGCCCCACGCACCGCCGTCGCTGCCGAGGCCGATGCCGTCGAGCGCCAGGCCGAGCAGCGGCCCGCGGACGCCGTGCTCGGCCGCGACCGCGGCGACGTGGGCATGGTGGTGCTGCACGGCGACGCGCGCCAGGCCGTGCCGGCCGGCGTACTCGGCAGCGAAGCGCGTGCTGAAGAAGTCGGGATGGAGGTCGTGCGCGACGATGCGCGGCGCCACGTCGAGCACCGCGCAGAGGTGAGCGACCGTGTCGACGAGCGCGTCGCAGGTGGCGGCATTGTCGAGATCGCCGATGTGCGGCGAGAGAAACGCCTCGTCGTCGCGCGTGATGCAGACGGTGTTCTTGAGCCAGGCACCGGTCGCGAGGACGGGCGGTCCCGAGAACGGCAGCTTGATCGGTCGCGGCGTGTAGCCGCGCGCGCGCCTCACGAACTGCGGCGCGCCGGTCGCGCCGCGGCGGAGCACGCTGTCGTCGCAGCGCGCGACGATGGCGCGGTCGTGCAGCAGCACCGCGTCGGCGATTCCGGCCAGCCGCGACATCGCTTCGGCGTTGCCCGCAGCGATCGGCTCGCCACCCGGATTGGCGCTCGTCATCACGAGCAGCAGGTCGTGCGCCTCGCCGAGCCAGCCGAGCCCTTCGGGGCGACCGGCCGCCTCGTGGAAGAGCAGGTACTGGATCGGCGTGCAGGGCAGCATCATGCCGAGCAGGTCGAGGCCGGGCGCGATGCCGACGAGCGGATCGGGTCGGTCATCGCGCAAGGGCAACAGGACGACCGGCCGTTCCGCCGATTGCAGCAGCGCGCGCTCGACCGCATCGCAGCGCACCCACTGCTCGGCCGAGGCGGCGCCCGACGCCATCACGGCGAACGGCTTCTCGTCGCGGTGCTTGCGCTCGCGCAGTCGGGCGACCGCGTCCGCGTCGCGCGCGTCGCAGACGAGGTGAAAGCCGCCCAGCCCCTTGATCGCGACGATGCGGCCGGCACGCAGCAGCGCGAGCGTCGAGGCGATCGCGTCCCCGTCGATCGAGGCGCCGCTCGCATCGACGAGCGACAGCCGCGGCCCGCACGCCGGGCAGGCGTTCGGCTCCGCGTGGTAACGCCGATCGGCCGGGCTTCCGTACTCGGCCAGGCAGCGCGCGCATTGGCGAAAGCCCGCCATGCTGGTGCGCGTGCGGTCGTAGGGAAGCTTGCGCGTGATCGTGTAGCGCGGGCCGCAGTGCGTGCAGTTGACGAAGGCGTAACGATGGCGACGGTCGGCCGGCGAGAACAGCTCGGCCAGGCACGCATCGCAGGTGCCCGCATCGGGCACGCTGGCGGTCCGGACCGGGCCCGCTCGGCTGGGCGCGATGCGAAAGCCGTCGTTCTCGATGACGCAGGGCCGCAGCGACGCGACGCAGTCCTCGACCCGGGCGAGCGGCGGCGCTTCGCTGCACAGGCGTCGCGCGAAGTCGGCGAGGGCGGCGGTCGCGCCCTGCACCTCGATGTCGACGCCGGCGCCGTCGTTGCAGACCCAGCCCGAGAGGCCGAGCTCGAGCGCGAGGCGGTGCACGAACGGCCGGAAACCGACGCCCTGCACCGCGCCGCGGACGCGCACGGCGTGGCGTTCAAGGGCGACGTCGAGCTCGGCGATCATGGCGATCTCAGTGCGCGGCCCGGCCTGCGGCCTGCGCTTCGAGCTCGGCGACGCGACGGCGCAGCGCCGCGACGGTGTCCTGGCGGGCCGTGCGCGACCGCGCCGCGCCTTGCGCCAGCCAGTCGAGCCACGCGTCCATGCCGGCGCCGGTGCGCGCCGACACCTGCAGGATCGTGATCGTCGGATTGACCCGGCGGGCGAATTCGAGACAACGCGCGACGTCGAAGTCGAGGTGCGGCAGCAGGTCGACCTTGTTGAGCAGCAGCAACGAGGCCGCCGCGAACATGTCGGGGTACTTGAGCGGTTTGTCCTCGCCTTCGGTGACCGAGAGCACCACGACCTTGTGCGCCTCGCCGAGGTCGAACGCCGAGGGGCAGACCAGGTTGCCGACGTTCTCGATCATGAGCAACAAGTCGTCCGCGGGCGCGAGCCGGTCGATGGCGGTCGCGACCATCGTCGCATCGAGGTGACAGCCTTTGCCCGTGTTGATCTGGATCGCGGGCGCCCCGGTGGCGCGGATCCGGTCGGCGTCGAAGCGCGTCTGCTGGTCGCCCTCGATGACGGCGATCGGCATGCGGCCCGCCAGCGCCTCGATCGTCCGCACGAGCAGCGTCGTCTTGCCCGACCCCGGGCTCGACACGAGATTGAGCGCAAAGATGCCCTGGCCGGCGAGCCGCTCGCGGTTGCGCGCGGCGACCGCGCCGTTGCGGGCGAGGATGTCGCGCTCGACCTGGATGCGGCGCGCGGGCGTCATGCCACCGGCAGGCGGCTCGTGCGAATGGAAGGTGCCGTCGTCGTGCGAGTGGAAGGTGCCTTCGTCATGCGAATGCCAGTGGCTGCCGTGGTCGTGCGCGTGCGGATGCTCGTGGCCAGGCCCGTGCGGGTGGTCATGAGCGTGCCCGGCCGATTGGTCGTGGCCGTGCGCATGCGAATGCGCGTGCGAATTCGCAGGCCCCTCGGCCTTCGGCCGATCGACGGCACTCGCGGTTCCCGCCTCGATGTGGACGTCGTCGCTGCCGCAGCCACAGGTCACGCACATGGCGGTTCTCCCGATGAGGTGGGTGTTGTCATTGGATCTCGATGTCCATCACGCGCATGCGGTCGCCGCCGGTCACCTGCAGTTGCCAGCTCGCACAGCGCGGGCACGCCTCGCCGCGCCGCGCGATGGTGACCGGCTCGGCGCATTTCATGCACCACGCTGCGCCGTCGGTCTCGACAATGTCGAGGCGCGCCTCGTCGGCGAGGGAGCCGCGCATGACGACGTCGAACGCGAAGCGGAGCGCGCCGACCTCGACCTCGGCGAGGCGGCCGACCTCGAGCCGCACCGAGGAGACCCGCCGGGCACCGTTGCTGCGCGCCGTCTCCTCCACGATCTCGCGGACGCTTTCGGCGAGCGCCATCTCATGCATGGTCGACCT
>DATIDZ010000123.1:0-17665 GCA_035456045.1 Caldimonas sp. | reverse complement strand
GAAGCGCGCGGCGGCGAGATCCTCGTCTCCCAGCGCGTCCATGGCCTGCTCGACGGCGCGCCGGCGTCGGAGCCGGCGGGCGAGCTCGTGCTCAAGGGGTTTCATCGTCCGGTGCCGGCGTTTCGAGTCCTCGTCGGCGACGCGGGCTGACCGCGGCCGAGGCTCGCGCGAACCGCGCTTCATCAATCCTGTCGATGTCGCCGCTGGATTTCGGCCGTGCCGCCGTCATCGTCGGATGACGAGTCCCGAACGCTGCCGTTCAAGAATCGACCCGACCGACTTTCGGTGCCCGCCATGAACAGACGCGATCTCCTCTTTGCCGCAGCCGCGGCCGGCTTCGTGTCGCCGCGCCTCGGCGCCCAGCCGCCGCCGCGCGCGGCGCGCATCGGCTGGCTGACGGCGCAGCGGCCGGCCAGCCTCGTTCCGTTCGTCCAGGCGTTCCGCAGCGCGCTCGCCGATCTCGGCTTCGTCGAGGGCCGCAACCTGACGATCGACTTCCGTTACGCCGACGACGACGCGAGCAAGGTCGCTGCCCTCGCCGACGAGCTGGTCCGGCTGCCGGTCGACCTGATCGTCGTGCAGGGGGAGGCGGTGCTCGAAATCAAGTCGATGACGTTGCCGGTGCCGGTGGTCTATGCCTACAGCGGCGATCCTGTCATCGCCGGCCTCGCCGAGAGCCTGGCGCGGCCGAGCCCGAACATGACCGGCCTCACCTACATGGCGGTCGAGCTCAACGGCAAGCGCCTCGAGCTGCTGCGCGAAATCGCGCCCTCGATCCGCAGGGTCGCGCTGCTCGCCAATCCGGCCTATCCGGGCGAGAGCGGCGAGCGCGCCGACTCGGTGGCGACGGCAGGACGCATCGGCTTCGACGTCCGCTATGTCGGCGCCCGCACCGCCGACGAGCTGAAGGTCGCCTTCGCGAAGATGGCGGCCGACAAGGCGCAGGCGATCTCGCTCCTCGCCGACAGCTTCACGGTGCAGAACCGCGGCAGCATCATGGCGTTCGCGAACGAGCAGCGCATCCCGGTGGTCTCGAGCTGGCCGGTGTTCGCCGAGGCGGGCGCGCTCTGCACGCACGGGCCGCGCCTGGCCGATTCGTACCGTCGCCTCGCCTACTACGCCGATCGCGTGCTGCGCGGCACGAAGCCGGTCGACCTGCCGATCGAGCAGCCGACGACGATCGAGACGATCGTCAACCTCAAGACCGCCGACGCGCTCGGGCTGAAGGTGCCGCAGTCGGTGCTGGTGCGCGCCGATCGCGTGATCCGTTGATCGGCGCGCACAGGAAGAAGGCCGACGCCGCGCCGGCGAGCGCGAGCAGCGCGCCGACGATCGCAGCGCCGTGGAAGCGGCCGATGAACGCGGGCGCCGTCGCATCGCCGGCGAGGACGTAGCCGAGCAGCGCCGTCGCGAGCAGGCCGGCGATGCGGGCTGTGGCGTTGTTGACCCCCGAGGCCTCGCCGACGTGCGATGGATCGACCGTCGCGATCACCGCCGACGTGAGCGGCGCGACACTGAGCGTCAGCCCGCAGGCGACCAGGACGAGCGCCGGCAGCACGTCGCTCGCGTAGTGCACGGGGCCGGCATCGATGCGCAGGAAGAGCGCGATCCCGGCGGAAGCGACGACCGGCCCGACGGTCAGCAGCGTGCGCGCGCCGAGGCGCTCGGCAAGCCGGCCCGCCGCACGGGAGCCGAGCATCATCGCGACCGAGAGCGGCAGCAGGGCCGCGCCGGCCGCGGTCGCGGCCCAGCCGGCGCGCGAGATCAGCAGGTACGGCAGCAGCACGACCATGCCGCTCAGCGCGGCGTAGAGGCAGAGCGTCAGCAGGGTCACGCCGACGAAGGCGCGGGTGCCGAACAGGGCGAGCGGCATCATCGCGCGCCGGCCGAGGCGGGCCTCGACGAGCACGAACGCGAGCAGCGCGAGCGCGCCGGCGCCGAGCGCGGCGCCGCTGCCCAGGACGCCGCCGTCGGAAGGAGCCGCGGCGCCGCGCGCAGCGAGCGCGGTGAGGCCGAACGTCGCGAGCCCGAGGCCGATCGTCGCGAGCGTCGCCCCGGCGACGTCGAGCCGTGGCGGGTCGTCGCTCCGGCTCTCGTCGACCTTGCGCCACGAGAGCCACGCGGCGACGGCGGCGATCGGCAGGTTGACGAGGAAGATCGCCCGCCAGCCGACGGCGTCGACGAGCCAGCCGCCGAGGAGCGGCCCGATCGCGCCGGCGACCGAGCTCGACGCCGCCCAGGTGCCGACCGCGCGTCCGCGCGCCTCGCCGTCGAACGCGGCGCCGAGGATCGCGAGGCTCGCCGGCACGAGGAGCGCGGCGCCGACGCCTTGCACCGCGCGCGCCGCGAGCAGCCAGCCGAAGCCGGGTGCGAGCGCACACGCAAGCGACGCCGCCGCGAAGACGGCGATGCCGGCCAGGAACATGCGCTTCCTGCCGTAGCGGTCGCCGGCGACGCCACCGACGAGCACAAGCGCGCCGAGCGTCAGCAGGTAGGCGTTGATGAGCCAGCCGATCGATGCGCCCGTGGCGCCCGACGACGCGAGGTCGCGCTGGACCGCGGGCAAGGCGACGTTGACGACCGAGCCGTCGATGAACGCGAGGCTGGAGCCGAGGATCGTCGCGGCGAGCGTTCCCTCGGGATGGCGCGGCGCGACCCTCGTGCTGGCGGCCGACGGCACCTCGCGGGTCTTCGCCATGGCGGAGGGTGCTGGGCGATCCGCAGCGTGCAGCAGGAAAGCGGGCTGCGGCGAACGGAAGTCCGGTCTCAGCCGTTGCCGAGCCCGCGCAACGCGCCGCGTGCCGCGTCGACCCCCTGCGCCACGATCTGCTCCTTCCACTCGTCGGTGTCGATGTAGAAGGCGTCGCGAACCTGGCGCTTGATGGCGCTCCTTGTCGCGTCGTCGGCGTCGGGATGGTTCTGGAGCCACTGATCGGCGCGCAAGGCGAGCATCACCTCGGGCTGCGGCCGGGTGCCGTATTCGAGCGCGATCGCGGTGAACTCGGCCTGGGCGCACTCGTCGTACGCGGCGAGCGTCATCAACCCGGTCAGCACGGCCGAGGTCGAGGAGCCGTCGTAGATCGAGGTGACGTCGCCCCACCACGCCTTCGCCCTCGCGTACGCGCGGGCGTCGTTGCGGCAGGCGAAGATGCGCTCGCCGTGGCCGCTCGGGCCGAGGCCGGTGTGGAAGTCGATCCAGGCGAGCCGCTGGCAGCGGCTGCCGTGCTGGCGCAGCACCTGGCGCAGCGTCGTGTGGCTCCACGCGGGCTCGCTGCCGCCGTAGAAGAGACCGTCCGGATGACGGTACTGGCCGCCCGAGATCGCCTGCTGCAGCTCGCGCTCGCCGTGCTCGTGGACGAAGCGTTCGAGCGCGGCAACGCTCGCCGCATCGGCCGGCCAGGTCGCCGGGACGACCGCCGACGCGATCTCGTCGTAGCGGTCGTTGGCGGGGGCGGGCGCGGCGAAGTCGCGGAAGTTGCGGTTGAGGTCGACGTTCTCGTGCGTCGTCCGTCGCCACCAGGAGAAGCCGTGGGGATTGAGGCCGTGGACGTAGACGACCGCGACGCCGGCATCGCGGGCGGCCTCTTGCCAGGCAGGATCGCTCAGCAGCGCGACCTGGACGCCCGAGCCGCAGAAGCCTTCGACGCCGTGGCAGGCGCTGCTGAGGACGAGCACGGCCGACGCATTCATCGGCCCGTCGCGGGCGACGTCCGTCGCCAGCATCTCGCCGTCGCGGCCGGCCAGCGGATGGACGTGGCTCTCGACGCCCAGCCCGCACGAGCGCGCGGCGGCGAAGAACTTGTCGCGCGCCTCGGCGTAGCTCTGCGCGAAGTGGCGCGCGGCGCCGGTGCGTCCGACGTCGGCCCGCCCCGGCGACGCCGGCCGGGGAACGGCCCGGCGCTCGGGAGGGGCGCCGGAGTCGGTCATGCCGTCAGCGTTGCGGCGCGGCGAGCCAGGCCTCGGCCATGCGCACCCAGAGCGACCCGCCGAGCGGGATGAGCTCGTCGTTGAAGTCGTAGCTCGGGTTGTGCAGCATGCACGGCCCCATGCCGTGGCCGCTCTCGCGGTGCGTGCCGTCGCCGTTGCCGATCAGGAAATAGCAGCCGGGCTTTTCGAGCAGGTAGTAGCTGAAGTCCTCGGCGCCCATCGTCGGCTCGAACTCGATGACGTTGTCGGCGCCGACCATCTCCGTCATGACGCGACGCGCGAACTCGGTCTCGGCCGGGTGGTTGATCGTCGGCGGGTAGTTGCGCGTGAAGCGGAATTCGCAGGTCGCGCCGAACGCGGCGCAGGTGTGCTCGGCGATCTCCTGCATGCGCTTCTCGATCAGGTCGAGCACCTCGAGCGTGAAGGTGCGCACCGTGCCCTGCATCTCGCAGCTGTCGGGAACGACGTTGGTCGCCTCGCCGGTGTGGATCATCGTCACCGAGATCACGCCGGCATCGATCGGCCGCTTGTTGCGGCTGATGATGGTCTGGAACGCGTTGACGAGCTGGCACGCGACCGGCACCGGGTCGATGCCGTTGTGCGGCATCGCGGCGTGCGACCCCTTGCCGTGGATGGTGATGCTGAACTCGTTGCTCGACGCGAACGCCGGCCCCGACTTCAGCGCGAACTGGCCGGCCTTCAGCCCGGGCCAGTTGTGCGCGCCGAAGACGGCCTCCATCGGGAACTTGTCGAACAGCCCGTCCTTCATCATCTCGCGCGCGCCGCCGCCGCCCTCTTCGGCCGGCTGGAAGATGAGGTAGACCGTGCCGTCGTAGTTGCGGTGCTTGGACAGGTGCTTGGCCGCCGCCAGGAGCATCGCGGTGTGGCCGTCGTGGCCGCAAGCGTGCATCTTGCCGACGCTCGTGCTCTTGTGCTCGAACGTGTTGTGCTCGGTGATCGGCAGCGCGTCCATGTCGGCACGCAGGCCGACGGCGCGCGAGCTCGTGCCGTTCTTAAGGATCGCGACGATGCCGGTCGTTCCCATGCCGCGGTGGATCGGGATGCCCCACGACGTGAGCTGCTCGGCGATCAAGTCGGAGGTGCGCTTCTCCTCGAAGCAGAGCTCGGGATGGGCGTGGATGTCGCGCCGGACCGCGGCGATCTGGGCGGCGTCGGCGAGGATCGATTCGATGACTTGCATGGCGGGCTCCTGGCGGGCCAGTTTACCCGTGGCCCCCGGGCGGCGCAGGGGCTATGCCATAGTTTGGAGATGGTCACGACCGTTGTCCGCGCCGCCTGTCCGCACGACTGCCCCGACACCTGCGCGATGCTCGTCACCGTCGAGGACGGCCGGGCGGTGCGCGTCCACGGCAACCCCGACCACCCGCCGACGCACGGCGCGCTCTGCACCAAGGTCTCGCGGTACGTCGAGCGTACGTACCACCCCGACCGCGTCCTGCGGCCCCTCAAGCGCGTGGGCGCCAAAGGCAGCGGCAGCTTCGTGCCGGTCAGCTGGAACGAGGCGCTCGACGACATCGCGGCGCGACTGAAGGCGATCGCCGGCGCCGACGGCGCCAACGCCGAGGCGATCGTTCCGTACAGCTACTGCGGAACGATGGGGCTCGTGCAGGGCGAGAGCATGGCGGCGCGCTTCTTCCACCGCCTCGGCGCGTCGCTGCTCGACCGCACGATCTGCTCCTCGGCCGGCGGCGAGGCGCTCGCGGCGACGTACGGCGCCAAGGTCGGCATGCACGTCGAGCACTACGCCGAGAGCCGGCTGATCGTCATCTGGGGCAGCAACTCGATCACCTCGAACCTCCACTTCTGGACCCTCGCGCTGCAGGCCAAGCGCGCCGGCGCGAAGCTCGTCTGCATCGACCCGCGCCGCACCGACACCGCCGAGAAGTGCCACGAGCACGTCGCCCTCCTGCCCGGCAGCGACGGCGCGCTCGCGCTCGGCGTGATGCACGAGCTGATCGCCAACGACTGGCTCGACCACGACTACATCGATCGCCACGTCGACGGCTGGCCGGCGCTGCGCGATCGCGCCTTGCAGTGGCCGCCCGAGCGCGCGGCCGACGTCTGCGGCATCGCGGTCGAGCAGGTGCGCTCGCTGGCGCGCGACTACGGGACGATCCGGCCGGCAGCGATCCGCCTCAACTACGGCATGCAGCGCGTGCGCGGCGGCGGCAATGCGACGCGCCTGATCGGGCTGCTGCCGTGCCTGGTCGGCGCCTGGCGCGAGCGCGCCGGCGGCCTCCTGCTCTCCGCGTCGGGCTGGTTCGCGCCGGTCCGCGACGACGCCGCGCTGCAGCGGCGCGACCTGCTCGCCGGCCGCCGGCCGCGAACGATCAACATGACGACGATCGGCGACGACCTGCTGCGTCACGGCGGCGAGCTGCGCGCCGACGGCACGCCGTTCGGTCCGAAGATCGAGGCGCTCGTCGTCTACAACAGCAACCCGGTCGCGGTCGCGCCCGACTCGACGCGCGTCGCGCGCGGCTTCGCGCGCGAGGACCTGTTCACCGTCGTCCTCGAGCACTTCATGACCGACACCGCCGACCTCGCCGACTACGTGCTGCCCGCGACGACGCAGCTCGAGCACCTCGACGTCCACGCGAGCTACGGCCACACGTACGCGATGATCAACGAGCCCGCGATCGCGCCGGTGGGCGAGGCGAAGCCGAACACGCAGATCTTCCGCGAGCTCGCCGCCCGGATGGGGTTCGACGATCCGTGCTTTCGCGACGACGACGAGACACTGGCACGGATCGCGTTTCGTCCCGCGGCGGCCGGCGGCGTCGATTTCACGACGCTGCGCGCCCAGGGCTGGGCGAAGCTCAAGATCGCCCAGGCGCCGTTCGCCGAAGGCGGCTTTCCGACCGCGAGCGGCAAGGCGCGCGTCGACGTCCCCGGGCTCGGCGTGCCCGACCACGTCGCCAACCACGAGTCGACGATCAGCACGCCGGAGCTCGCGCGCCGATTCCCGCTCGCGATGATCTCGCCGCCGGCACGCAATTTCCTCAACTCGAGCTTCGTCAACGTCACCAGCCTGCGCGCCATCGAAGGCGAGCCGGTGCTCGAGATCTCGGCGTCCGACGCGGCGTCGCGCGGCATCGTCGACGGCCAGCGCGTGCGCATCTTCAACGACCGCGGCAGCATCGTCTGCAAGGCCGTCGTCGGCGATCGCGCCCGGCCGGGCGTCGTCAACGGCCTCGGCGTCTGGTGGCGCAAGCTCGCCGCCGACGGCAAGAACGCCAACGAGCTGACCCACCAGGGGCTCACCGACATCGGCCGCGCGCCGAGCTTCTACGACTGCCTGGTCGAGGTCGAGGCCGCTGCCGTCCCGGCCGCGGCGTGAGGCGGCGCGCGCGCGTCGTGGCGGGGTCGATCGGCGGCATCGCGGCGATGGCGCTGGTGGCCTGCGCCGGCGTGTGTCTGACGTCGGGCTGCAGCACCGTCGGCTACTACGCGAGCTCGGTGACCGGCCACCTCGAGCTCCTGCAGGCGGCCCGACCCGTGACCGAGTGGCTCGACGACCCTTCGACGAGCGCGCGGCTGAAGGAACGCCTGGAGCTCTCGCAGCAGATTCGCGACTTCGCGGTCAGCGCGCTCGCCGAGCCCGACAACGCGAGCTATCGCCGCTATGCCGACCTCCATCGGCCGGCCGCGGTGTGGAACGTCGTCGCCGCGCCGGAGCTCTCGCTGGAGCCCAGGACCTGGTGCTTCTGGATCGTCGGATGCGTCGGCTACCGCGGCTACTACGACCCCGCGCAGGCCGAAGCCTTCGCGGCCGGCCTGCGCGCCGACGGCTTCGACGTCGCCGTGTACCCGGTGCCCGCGTACTCGACGCTCGGCCGGCTGCCGACGGGCGGCTGGTTCGCCGACCCCTTGCTCAACACCTTCATCGGCTACCCCGAAGGCGAGCTGGCGCGCCTGGTCTTCCACGAGCTCTCGCACCAGGTCGCGTTCGCGCCGGGCGACACGCTCTTCAACGAATCGTTCGCGAGCACCGTCGAGAAGATCGGCGCCGAGCGCTGGCTCGCCGAGCGCGCGACGCCCGCGGCGCGCGCGCAGTACGACGTGGCGGCGGCGCGGCGCGCCGACTTCCGGGCGCTGACGTCGCGCTACCGCGACGAGCTCGCGCGCCTCTATGCGAGCGCGCAGGGCGACGACCGCAAGCGCGCCGAGAAGGCCGCGATCCTGGCGCGCCTGCGCGCCGACTACGCGACCCTGAAGGCGACGCGCTGGGACGGTTACGCCGGCTACGACGCGTGGTTCGCGCAGGCGAACAACGCCGCCTTCGGCGTTCTCGCCAGCTATACCGGCCTCGTGCCGGCGTTCGAGAAGGTCTTCGAGCGCGAAGGCCGCGACTTCGCGCGCTTCTATGCCGAGGTCCGGCGCATCGCCGCGCTGCCGCACGCCGAGCGCCTCGCCGCCCTCGAGCGATAAGCTCGCGCGCCCATTCATCCCCTCACGGAGCGACCATGGCCGACATCCACATCCACCGCGAGCATCACCTCGGCCTCACCAAGGCACGCAAGGTCGCGTGGCAGTGGGCGGAAGCCGCCGAGGAGAAGTTCGGCATGGAATGCACCGTGATCGAGGGCAAGGCGAGCGACATCGTCGAGTTCACGCGCAGCGGCGTCGAGGGCCGCCTCGTCGTCGATGCCGACTCGTTCGAGCTGACGGCGCGCCTCGGCCTGCTGCTGGGCGCGTTCCGCAGCAGGATCGAGGCGGAGATCGAGGAGAACGTCGACGCGGTGCTGGCGCGCGCGACGGCGACGAAGAAGGCGCCGGCGAAGAAGAAGTAGCCGGAGCGGCGCCGGCGACGAAGAAGCAGACGGCCCGGACGCGATGGAGTGCTTTCGCTGCGCTCAGGAGGACGTCGGCGGCGGCGCCGCCGCCGTCACTTCAGCGACTCGACCAGGTCGACGTACTCCCGCTTGGCCTCGTCGCTCGACTTGCCCGCCAGGCCGTTCCAGGCGTCCCACTTGGCGCGCCCGACCATGTCGCCGAAGCCCGGCCGCTTGCCGTCGGCGTCGCCGCTCGAGGCCTGCTTGTAGAGCGCGTAGAGCTTAAGCAGCGTCATGTTGTCGGGCTTCTCGGGCAGGCTCTTCGAGTCGATGACGGCTTGCTCGAACTGCTTCTGGAGGTCGGCCATGGTGATGTCTCCCTGTGGACGCGTAGTGAAAGTCGCGATTGACTGCACCGATCTTAGCCAGCATCTTGGCGACCCTCCATGACCAAGTCGCCCGCTCGAGCCCCGACGACCTTCGCCCCCGGGGCGCGCGAGCGCATGTCGCGCGTCGACACCGCGTGGCTGCGCATGGACAACGACGTCAACCTGATGATGATCGTCGGCGTCTGGCTGCTGACGCCGGCGATCGACTACGAGACGCTGTGCCGCCGGGTCGAGGAGAAGCTCCTCTGCTACGACCGCTTCCGGCATGTCGTGGCTCGCGACGCGACCGGCGCGTACTGGTGCGACGACACCCGCTTCGACGTCCATCGCCACGTCGTGCGCGACAAGCTCGTTCGCCGCAAGGGCCAGAGCGAGCGGGAAGCGCTGCAGGAGCGCGTCGGCGTGCTGGCGAGCGAGCCGCTCGATCCGCGCAGGCCGCTCTGGCAGTTCCATCTCATCGAGCGCTACGAGGGCGGCAGCGCCCTCGTCGCGCGCGTCCACCATTGCATCGGCGACGGCATCGCGCTGATCTCGGTGATGATGGCGATCACCGACGGCGGCGCCTCGCCGCCTCGTCGCGCGCGCCCCGGCAAGAGCGCCGACGACGGTGCCGACTGGCTCACTGAGGCGGTGCTGAAGCCGCTCGGCGGGCTCTCGACGAAGGCGGCTGCGCTCGCCGAAGCGTCGATCGCGCGCGCGCTCGAGGTGCTCGCCGATCCGCAGCAGGGCATCGCCGGGACGATCGCCGGCGCGCGCCTCGGCGCCAAGGTGATGGGCGACGTCGCCGCGATGGCGCTGATGGCCGACGATTCGCCGACGCTGCTCAAGGGCAAGCCGAGCGGGGAGAAGCGCGTCGCCTGGGGCGAGCCCGTTCCGCTCGCCGACGTCAAGGCGATCGGCAAGGCGCTCGGCGGCTCGATCAACGACGTCCTGCTCGCCTCGGTCGCCGGCGCCATCGGCGCGTGGTTGCGCGAGCAGGGCGACGATCCTGCCGGCAAGGAGATCCGGGCGATGGTGCCCGTCAACCTGCGCCCGCTCGAGGAGGCGTGGCAGCTCGGCAATCGCTTCGGGCTCGCGCCGCTCGTCCTGCCGATCGGCATCGAGAACCCCGTCGAGCGCGTCCTCGCCGTTCGCGCCCGCATGGACGAGCTGAAGTCGAGCTACCAGCCGCTGCTCGCGTTCGCGATCCTCGCCGTCGCCGGGCAGATGGTGCAGCCGGTGCAGGACGCGATCCTCGGCCTGTTCGCCAAGAAGGCGACCGCGGTCATGACCAACGTGCCCGGTCCGGCCGAGCCGCTCAGGCTCTGCGGCTCGACGCTGCGCCAGACGATGTTCTGGGTGCCCGCGTCGGGTGACCTGGGCGTCGGCGTCAGCATCCTGTCGTACGGCGGCGGCGTCCAGTTCGGGCTCGTCACCGACGAGGCGCTCTGCGCCGATCCGCAAGGCATCATCGACCGCTTCGAGCCCGAGTTCGAGAAGCTGCTGCTGCTGACGATGATGCTGCCGTGGAGCGCCGCGGCGCCCGCGGCCGCGGCCGAAGCGCCGCCGGCCTAGCCCGCGCGGGCGACCCACTCGACGAGCGAGTCGAGCGCCGGTGTTCCCCTGGCCGCGGCCGGGTCGGTGACGATCATCGAGACCGCATAGACGCGGCCGCTCTTCGCGCGCACGTAGCCGGCGAGCGCGCGCGTGTCGGAGAGCGTGCCGGTCTTGAGGTACGCCTGGCCGGTGGCGGCGCCGCTCTTCATGCGATGGATGAGCGTGCCGTCGACGCCGGCGATGGGCAGCGAGTCGACGAGCGTCTGCGAGTCGGCGCCTCGCCACGCGGTGCGCAGCAGATCGACGAGCGCGCGCGGCTTGCCGCGCTCGGCGCGCGACTGACCGGAGCCGAGGACGACGGTGATGTCGCCGTCGCGAAGGCCCTGGGTGCGCAGCCATCCGCGCATGCGCTCCTGCGCCGCCTTGAGCGCGCCGACCTTCAGGCCGCCGGTGCCGGCGTCGTCGCCGCCCGGCGCGAGCGACAGCAGCACGTTGCGCGCCGCCTCGTTGTTGCTCGTCTTGTTCATCTCGCGCAAGACCTCGCCGACGGGCGTCATCAGCTCGCTCGACCAGCGGCCGGCGCGCGGCCGCGGCGCGGCGACGTCGCGCTCGACGACGTGGCCGCGCAGCGACCCGCCCGCCTCGGCCCACAGGTCGGCGACCATGCGCGAGGCCGCGATCGGCAACGCCGGCGCGCTGCCGAGCTCCGGCTCGAGGCGGACGCGGGCCGGCGGCGCCACGTACGCGATGTCGTCGCCGCCGCACTCGGCGTTCCAGCGGCCGCGCACCCACAGCTGCAGCGGCGGCCCGGACTCGATCTCGTCGGGCGTCTTGAAGCGCGCCCAGGCGCTGCAGCCGCCGCCCATGAACACGTCGTTGACGACGAGGACGTTGGCCGGCCGCGGCTCGAGCGTCACGACGGCGCGCTCGCCCGCGCCGGGCTTCACCGACACGAGCAGCTTGCCGAGGTTGTAGGTGCGGGCGTCGATCGGCGCGTCGGGATCGCGCTCGCGCTCGGTCGCATGCGCCTGCTTCGGGTCGCGCTCGTGCAGCAGGGCGACGTCGTCGAGGACGATGTTGCCCGAGATCGTCTCCAGTCCCTCGGCGCGCATCTGCCGGAACCAGCGGCGCAGCTCGTTGCCCGTGAGCCCGACCGGGCCGCCGACGATGACGAGGTCGCCGGAGAGACGGCCGCCAACGACCGGACCGGTGGCGAATGCGCTCGTGCGCCAGCGGTGGCGCGGCCCGAGCAGGTCGAGCGCCGCGAGCGACGTGACGACCTTCGTGGTCGAGGCCAGCAGGAACGGCTGGTCGGCGTGGAAGGCGAGCAGCGACGACGCGTCGATGCCGTCGACCGCGCGCACGTCGAAGGCGAAGCTCTTCGCGGGCAGCCCCGAGCCGCGCAGGATCGCGGCGACCGCGGGCGGCAGCCGGTCCTCCGCCGCGCCGCTCGGCTGCGCTGCCGGAGCCGTCGCGGCCCCGTGCGGCCGCGCCGAGAGCGCCGACGCCGGAACGAGGACGAACGCGAGGCACAGCGCCGCGGCGACGATCCGTCGCAGCGGCGACCGGGCGCGAGGAGCGACGGCAGCGTCTGCAACCGCCTCCGCCGGTGGCGCGGGGCGGACGTGCGGCAAGGAAGTCATGTCGGAGGGTCCAGGGCAATCGGTGTGCGTGGCGGGCGCCGCGCGCCCCCCTCATTCGCGCGGCCTCAGGCCGGCGAAGGCGCCTCCATGCGCAGCTGGACCGCCGATCCGGTCGCCGCGGTCGGCTTGGCCAGCCGTCCGGCGGCGACCCCCCGCGAGCGCAGGTAGTCGGCGACCTTGGTCGCTCGCTGCAGGCCCAGCGCGGCCGCGCCGTTCGCATCGGCCGGCGCGGCGATCAGGTGAAGCTCGGCGATGGGCGTGCGCCGCAGCGACTGCGCGACCTTGTCGAGGACCGCGGCCAAGGCCGGCTTGATCGCGTCGTGGCCGGGATCGAAGCAGAACTCCCGGGGGACATCGACGACGACGGCGCCGTCGGGGCGCTGCGCGACGACGACCGGCGTGCCCTTGAACCACGACGCCAGCCATTGGCGCTCGACCGCCAGCGTGGAGGCGGCAGCCGTGCGCTGCTGCGCCGGCGTCGGCGGCGCGGACGCCGCGGGGCCCTGCGCGGCGACCGTCGCCGGGGAAGGGGGAGGGGACGCCGACGAGGACGACGAGGGCGGTCCGCTCGCGCAGCCGCACAGCGAGAGCGCGACGAGCCACGGCAGCGTTCGGATCGTCATCGGCCGGCCTCGATCAGTCTTCGAGCTCGGCCTTCGCCATCTCGACGTCGAGCCGCTCGGTCGCGTCGAGCGGCTCGCACGCGGCGGCATCCTCGTAGAGCTTGGTCGCTTCCTTCATCCGCTTGTCGCCTTCCAGCATGACGAGCCCGTTGGCGTATTCGATCATGGCGATCGCCGAGGTCGGGTTGAGCTTGAGCGCGGTCTTGTAGTGGAGCAGCCCGGCGTCCTTGCTGGCGCCCTGCGTGCGGCCGAGCAGCGAGCCGACCTTGTCGATCACCTCGGCGTGGAAGGCGCCGAGCGCGATGTGCGCGTCGGCGTGCTTCGGCGCGAGCTTGATCGTCGTTTCGAGCGCGTTCTTCACCTTGGCACCGAGTCCCTGCGCCAAGGCCTTGGCAATGCTGATGCCCTGGCTGTAGCGGCCGAGCGCATACGCCATGCAGTACCAGGCGTTGGCTTCCCTGGGCTCCTCCTGCGTGCGCTTCTCGGCGCGCTCGGCGACTTCGAGCAGGAGCGCGAGCTTGGTCTTCTCGCTGCTCTCGAGGTAGGTCGCGTAGATTGCCTGGGACTTGTTGGCGACGGTCAGCGCGCCGCTCGCGCCGGCGGCGTGCAGCTTGAGGCCGGCCTCGGTCGCCTTCTGGAACTCGCCGGCGTGAAAGTGCTGCCACGCGGCGAGCACCTTGTCGTCCCTCGGCAAGGGCTCGGCATCGCCCGCGTGCAGGCGCGCCCACTTCTTCTTCAGCGTCGCGGCGTCGTAGCTGTAGGCGTCGGCGTCGTGCGGAAAGGCGGTCCACTTGGCCATCGTCAGTCTCCTCCGTTGGTTGTTGTGTAGCGTGCGGCGAGCGAATGCAGGTGCTCGCGCTGGTCCTCGTCGAGGTAGGGCAGCAGCAGGCAGAGCACGTGGAAGGCGCCGCGCGACAGCGCCGCGCTCGCCGTGTCGGGCTCGAGCGCGTGGCGCGGGTCGCGGACGTACTCGAAGCTCAGCCAGTAGGTGAGGACGACGACCATCGCCGTCGCCACCGGCTCGGCGTCGCGCGCCGCGATGGTCAGGCCGCTGCCGGCGGCGATGCCGTCGAGCACCGCCGTGACGGCGCGCGCCTTGCGCTGCAGGACGAACTGGAAGTGGCTCTCGAGCTTGCGGTTGTTCGAGAGGAGGTCGTTGAGGTCGCGGTAGAGGAAGCGGTACGACCAGATCAGCTCGAACAGCATGTGGAAGAAGAGCCACGCGTCCTCGACGTCGGACACGTCGTCGGCGGCGCGCAGCAGCGCGGTGAGCGCCTCGTCGTAGCGGTCGTAGAGCCGGGTGATCAGCTCTTCCTTGGCGGGGTAGTGGTAGTACAGGTTGCCCGGGCTGATGCCGAGCTCGGACGAGATCAGCGTCGTCGAGACGTTCGGCTCGCCGAAGCGGTTGAAGAGCTCGAGGGTGGTGTCGAGGATCCGCTCCGCGGTTCGCCGTGGTTTCTTGGTTCGGGTGGCCATGGCTGTCGGTCTCGGGGACAGGACACTAGCACCGGCGACCGGCCTCTCCCATCGGTTGGCTCCCTACAATCGCGGCCTCCATGCCGGCCATCTCGTTCGCCCACGTCGCCAAGACGTACGCCTCGGCGCGGGGCGACGTGCGCGCCCTCGACGACGTGAGCTTCGACATCGAGCAGGGCGAGTTCTTCGGGCTGCTCGGCCCGAACGGCGCCGGCAAGACGACGCTGATCAGCATCCTCGCCGGGCTGGCGCGCGCGACCTCGGGCAGCGTCGCCGTGCTCGGCCACGATGTGCACAGCGACTACGCGGCGGCGCGCCGGCTGATCGGCGTCGTCCCCCAGGAGCTCGTCTTCGATCCGTTCTTCACCGTGCGCGAGGCGTTGCGCATCCAGGGCGGCTACTTCGGCGTCCGCGCCAACGACGCCTGGATCGACGAGCTGCTCGCCAACCTCGGCCTGGCCGACAAGGGCGACGCCAACATGCGCCAGCTCTCGGGCGGCATGAAGCGGCGGGTGCTGGTCGCCCAGGCGCTCGTGCACCGGCCGCCGGTGATCGTCCTCGACGAGCCGACCGCCGGCGTCGACGTCGAGCTGCGCCAGACGCTCTGGCAGTTCGTCGCCCGCCTCAACAAGGAAGGCCACACGGTGCTGCTGACGACGCACTACCTCGAGGAGGCCGAGGCGCTCTGCTCGCGCATCGCGATGCTCAAGCAGGGTCGCGTCGTCGCCCTCGACCGCACGTCGGCGCTGCTGGCCGGAACGGCCAGCACGATGCTGCGCTTCAAGCTCGACAAGCCGCTGCCGCCCGCGCTCGCCGCCCACTCGCGCGTCACCGGCCGCATCGTCCAGATCACGGCGCACGACGCGCGCGAGGTCGAGTCGATCCTCGCCGTCCTGCACGCCGCCGGCTGCGAGCCTGAAGACCTCGAGATCGGCCGCGCCGACCTCGAGGACGTCTTCATCGAGATCATGCGCGGCGAGACGCCGCAGCGGGTCGCGGCATGACCACCGCGGTGAAGTCGCTGCCGACGCCCACGGCCGAGAGCGGCGTCCTCGCCGGCACGCGCACGCTGCTCTACAAGGAAGTGCTGCGCTTCTGGAAGGTGAGCTTCCAGACGGTCGCCGCACCGGTCCTCACGGCGGTGCTCTACCTCCTCATCTTCGGCCACGTCCTCGAGGGCCGCGTCACCGTCTTCGGCTCGGTCGGCTACACCAGCTTCCTGATCCCCGGCCTGGTGATGATGAGCGTGCTGCAGAACGCGTTCGCCAACTCGAGCTCGTCGCTGATCCAGAGCAAGATCACCGGCAACCTCGTCTTCCTGCTCGTGACGCCGCTCTCGCACTGGGCCTGGTTCGTGGCGTATGTCGGCGCGTCGGTGGTGCGCGGGCTCGTCGTCGGCGCCGGCGTGTTCCTGGTGACGATCTGGTTCGCGCCGCTGCAGGTCGCCAACCCGCTCTGGATCGTCTTCTTCACCGTCGCCGGCGCGGCGCTGATGGGCGCGCTCGGCCTGATCGCGGGCCTCTGGGCGGAAAAGTTCGACCAGATCGCCGCCTTCCAGAACTTCATCATCATGCCGATGACGTTCCTCTCCGGCGTCTTCTACTCGGTGCAGTCGCTGCCGCCGCTCTGGCGCGAGGTGAGCCACCTCAACCCGTTCTTCTACATGATCGACGGCTTTCGCCACGGCTTCTTCGGCACCAGCGACGTGTCGCCGTGGCTGAGCATGATCGTCGTGAGCGTCGCACTCGCGGTGGTGTGCGGCGTGTGCCTGCACCTGCTGCGGATCGGCTACAAGATCCGCCACTAGCGTCGCGCTTCGTCTCGCTCGGGAGGGCAGGGGCGGCCGGTCGCTCGTGCGGGCCACCGTAGCTCGTGCGGGCCACCGTATGATGGTCCGCATGACCGCGCCGGAGGGAATGAAGAAGGGCCTGACGTCGTACGGTGACGCCGACTTCTCGCTCTTCCTGCGCAAGGCCTTCGTCAAGGCGATGGGCTTGTCGGACGACGCGCTCGCCCGGCCGATCGTCGGCATCGCCAACACCTTCAGCGACTACAACGCCTGCCACGGCAACGTGCCGCAGCTCGTCGACGCGATCAAGCGCGGCGTGATGCTCGCCGGCGCGCTGCCGATGGAGTTTCCGACGATCTCGATCCACGAGTCGTTCGCGTACCCGACGAGCATGTTCCTGCGCAACCTGATGGCGATGGACACCGAGGAGATGATCCGCGCGCAGCCCATGGACGCGGTCGTCCTCATCGGCGGCTGCGACAAGACCATTCCCGCGCAGATGATGGCCGCGGCCTCGGCGGACGTGCCGGCGGTGTTCGTCCCGGTCGGGCCGATGCTCGTCGGCCACCACCGCGGCGAGACGCTCGGCGCGTGCACCGACTGCCGACGCCTGTGGAGCGACTTTCGCGGCGGCCGCATCAGCGCCGAGGAGATCGACGCCGTCAACGGCCGCCTCGCGCCGACCGCCGGCACGTGCATGGTGATGGGCACGGCGAGCACCATGGCGTGCATCGTCGAGATCATGGGCCTGGCGCTGCCGCATTCGGCAAGCATTCCGGCGACGCACGCCGATCGGCTGCGCTCGGCCGAGGCGAGCGGGCGGCAGGCGGCGGCGATGGCCGCGACCGGCGGCCCGAGGCCGAGCGAGCTGATGACCGCGGCGGCGTTCCGCAACGCGCTCGTCGTCCTGCAGGCGATCGGCGGGTCGACCAACGGCCTCATCCACCTGACGGCTGCCGCGGGCCGCCTCGGCATCGCGATCGACCTCGACGAGGTCGACCGGCTCGGCCGCGAGGTGCCCGTGCTCGTCGACCTCAAGCCGTCGGGGCGCCACTACATGGAGCACTTCCACTGGGCCGGCGGCGTGCCGCGCCTCGTCCACGAGCTCGCCGACCTGCTCGACCTCGACGCGCGCAGCGTCGAGGGCACCACGCTGCGCGAGCGGCTCATGGACCTCGACACGCGCGACGCGCAGGACGTCATCCGGCCGCGCTCGAACCCGATCAACGCGAGCGGCAGCATGGCGGTGCTGCGCGGCAACCTCGCGCCGCGCGGCGCCATCATCAAGCAGTCGGCGGCGACGCCCGCGCTGCTGCAGCACACGGGTCGCGCCGTCGTCTTCGATTCGGTCGAGGACATGACGACGCGCATCGACTCGCCCGACCTCGACGTCCGCGCCGACGACGTGCTCGTGATGCGCAACGCCGGGCCGGTCGGCGCGCCGGGAATGCCCGAGGCCGGCTACCTGCCGATCCCGAAGAAGCTG
>DATIDZ010000122.1:0-9147 GCA_035456045.1 Caldimonas sp. | reverse complement strand
CGCGCTTGCGGCGCCCGCGGCGGGCCGCCTGGCCGATCGCGTGTCGACGGCGGCGCTCTGCGCGGCCGGAGGCGTGTGTCTCTCGGTCGGTCTGACGGCCGCGTCGCTCTGGCCGATGGACGGCGACGTGGTGCCGCTGATTCCCATCACGATGCTGTGCGGCCTCGGCTTCGGTCTCTTCCAGGTGCCCAACAATCGCAACATGTTCCTGTCGGCTCCCCTGGCAAGAAGCGGCGCGGCCGGCGGCATCCAGGGCACCGCCCGCTTGACCGGGCAGACGGCAGGGGGCGTCATCATGAGCCTGCTCTTCAGCGTGGTGTCGACGGACGCCGCGCCGCGGGTCGGCCTCGCGATCGCGGCCGTGCTCACCCTGGTGGCGGGACTCGTCAGCACGCTTCGACTGTGGGTGCCCGCAGTGAGCGCGCCCGGTGGCTGAGCGCCTGTCGTCGCTGCTGCGTCATCCGCTCGCGCGCATGCTCGGCGCCTCGCTCGCGATGTTCCTCGCGCTCGCCACGAGCTTTGCGGCGATGGAAGCCGGGCTGCCCAAGCACACGCTGGCGCACTGGCCCAACGCGGTCGGCGCGCTCGCCTGTGCCCTCGGCTACTGCGCCCATGCGCGATGGGTGGAGCATCGTCGGCTGACTGAGCTGGGCGGCCGGCGCGCGCTCGTCGAGTCGGCCGGCGGCGTCGCGCTGGGCGGGCTGTTGGCATTCCTGACGCTCGCCCCCTTGTGGGCGCTGGGCGTCTACCGCATCGACGGCTGGGGCGACAGCGCGCGGCTGGTGGACCAGATGCCGGAAATGGTCCTCGTCGCGGTGATGGAGGAGTTGCTGCTCCGCGGCGTGATCTTCCGCATCGCCGAGCAGGCGTGGGGCAGCCGGCGGGCGTTCGCGCTGTCGACCGTCCTCTTCGTCGCGGCGCATCTGCCCGGCGAGATCAGCGGGGTCGGCGTGCTGGTCACCGGCGCGGCGTCGATCGCCTTCAGCGCCGCCTACCAGCTCACCGGGCGGCTGTGGCTGCCGATCGGCATGCACTTCGCCTGGAACTATCTGTTCTCCGCGGTGCTGTCGCTGCCGGTCTCCGGTCACGAGGCCACAGGCTGGCTGCGCGGCTCGCTGAATGGCTCGGAATGGCTCACCGGCGGGGCCTACGGCATCGAGGCCTCCGCCATGGCGCTGTTGGTCTGGGCGGCAGCGAGCCTGCTGTTGCTGCGACGTGCTCACCCGTCCGGGCTGGCACAGGCGTTTCGCACGCAACCGCGAAGCCAGCGGTGAGCGGCATCTCCGTCCAGCCGCGGATGCCACAGCATCGAGACCGTGAACGCCGGCAGCGTCAGCGGGATGGCCAGGCGCTGCATGCCTTCGAACAGGACCCCCGTGTGCCGCTCGTGAACGCAGGCGACGAGATCGGTCGCTCGCGCGAGTGCGAGCGCGGCCGAGAAGCCGCCGACGATCGTCGCGATCCGCCGTTTCAGGCCAAGGCCTGCGAGCGCGTCGTCGATGGGACCGTGGTCGCCATCCCGGCGCGAGACGTGGACATGCGTTGCCGCAGCAAAACGCGAGGGTGTCATCTTTCCTTTGCCGAGCGGGTGGCCCTTCCGCACGACCGCGACGTAGCGATCCCGGAACAGCGCCTGCGCCCGCACCTCCGGACCGATGGCTCGGTCCACCACGCCTGTTTCGAGGTCGACGGCTCCATCGCGCAGCGGCGCACTGTCCTTGTCGAGCTTGTGAACGAAGTGAAGGCGGACGGCGGGCGCGTCCTGGGCGATTGCGCGGAGAAGCCGGGCCCCGAAGTTCTCGACGAAGCCTTCGCTGGCGCGCACCGTGAACGTGCGGTCGAGTTCGTCGAGACGAAGCTTGCCCACCGGTCGCAGTACGGCCTCGGCGTCATGCACGAGCTGGCCGATCGATTCGCGCAGCTCGAGCGCTCGCGGCGATGCGACCAGGCCGCGACCGGCGCGCACCAGCAGCGGATCGCCGGTCGCCGCGCGCAGTCGGGCCAGGGCGCGGCTCATCGCCGACGGACTCAGGCGGAGGCGCTTCGCGGCGCGCCCGACATGGCCTTCGGCAAGCAACACGTCGAAGGTGTAGAGCAGATTGAGATCGGGTCTGGACAAGGTGTCGCTCCAAGGCAGCCTGCGAGCGTAGCGCGGTCGGGAAGCCGACCGGCTCCACCGAAGCACGTCGGGCAAGCCCGCTGCCGGCGACTGCCGACTGTCGATTCGCACGCCGCGCCGGGCCGTTCGTCGCAAGCCTCGCGAACGGGTCGCAGTCCGTTCCGACAATGGAACGCCACGACGAACTCGGAGACCGGATGAACTGCTTGCTTCGCCGCGCCCTGGCCTTGCTGGCCATCGCGCTCGTCACCGCCCCCGCGCAAGCGTACGAGGCCGGCTGGATGCAGGTCCAGGTCGCCGGTACTTCACCGGCGGCGCCTGCGACGACGGTCGCGCTGTACTACCCGACGATGGCTGCGCCGCGAGCCGTCGCCATGGGACCGTTCGCGCTCGATGTCGCCATCGGCGGCAAGCCGGTCGACAACGTCAAGGCGCTGATCCTCCTCAGTCACGGAATCGGCGGCAGCGAGCTCGGCCACAGCGCCCTGGCCCAAGCACTCGCGCGGAACGGCTACCTCGTCGCGGCGCTTCGCCATCCTGGCGACAACTGGCAGGATCGATCGCTGATCGAGACGAGCCCCGAGCGCTATTTCGACGAGCGTCCGCGCCAGGCTTCCCGCGTCATCGACGCGATCCTGGCTCATCCCGCCTGGAAGGATCGAATCGCGAGCGACAGCCGCGGGCCACTTGTCGGTGCGCTCGGCCATTCGGCCGGCGGCGCTACGGTGCTGACATTGGCGGGAGCCAGGCCGGAGCTGTCCCGGGTGAGAACGCACTGTCGGCTCGAGGCCTCGGAAGACCCGATCTTCTGCGGCGTCGCTCGCACGGACGTCGCGGTGCAGCCCATGCCGGCGGCGTCGTCCTCCCTGCGCGACGAGCGCGTTCGCGCTGTCGTGGCGATGGCGCCGGCGGGCGTGCCGCTCACGGCCGAATCGCTCGCCGAAGTTCGCGCGGTGACCCTGATCTACGAAGCGGAGCTCGATCGCTTCCTCGTGCCGCGGTTTCATGCCGGGTGGGTCGCGCGCCATCTGCCCGCACCGAACCTGCATCGGGTGGCCAACGCGTGGCACTTCGCCTTCATGGATTCGCCCCGCATGTCGATCTCGAGCCCGGACGGCGACGTCGCCTCGAACCCGCCGGGGTTCGACCGCGATGCGTTCCTGAAGCAGCTCGGCGACGAGATCACAGCCTTCTTCGACGCAGCTTTCGTCTAGCGGGTCGTTCCGCCTGGCCCACCGTCTGATCGGCGCTTGGCGGCGGTTCGCAGAAGCGTTGGAGGACGGTCAAGCCGATGGGCTCGACGGCTCCGTGGCTTCGTCTCGGGGGAAGCCGGCCTGCCACGCGGGCAGACGCCACCGCGTCGCCACCGCCGCAGCGCGAAGCGCGATCGCCGTGCTCGACGCGGCGAGGAAGGCCGCCCACTGCGGCAGGTCGAGAGCGTGCGCGGCGACCATCGTCCAGCCGCCCGCGAACGAGCAGATCGCGTAGGGTCGATGGTCGCTGAACGCCCGCGGGATCTCGTTGCAGACCATGTCGCGCAGCACGCCGCCGAAGACCGCGGTGATCATTCCCAGGATCACCGCGACGACGGCCGGCATGGCGGCATCGATCGCGATCTGCGTTCCCACCGCGGTGAACAGGCCGAGCCCGAACGCGTCGGGCCATTGCATGGCGCGTTCGGTCGGTTCGAGGTGGCGTGCGCGCATGAACAGCATCGCACCGACGCAGAGCGCGAGCAGGATCCAGATCCATCCCGCATGCTCGACCCAGAAGAGCGGGCGCCGGTCGAGCAGGATGTCGCGCACCGTGCCGCCGCCGAAGGCCGCGAGCCCGGCGACGACGCAGATGCCGACCGCGTCGAGGCGCTTGCGTGCGCCCTCGATCACGCCGGACAGCGCGAACGCGATCGTGGCGACCCACTCGACGGCAACCTGGGTGTGGGACAGCGCCCAAGGGACGGTGTTCGCCATGATCTCGCTGTCTCAGGCCGGGGCCGAGGTGCTCGGCGTTCGCGGCCGAGCTTGGCCGCGAACAGGGGCGTGCTGTTCACGCTGCAGCGTTGCTCGCTGGCTCACAGCGCAGGACGCAGGCCGGGCACGGCCGGCACGCGGCGCGATGCACTGCCGCCTTGGCCGAGGGCCGCGTCCGCCGAGTGGCGCCCGCCGCCGCTGAACAGCAGCGACAGCGAGGCGGCGAACAGCGCGAGCGCGTACTCGTAGCCGCCCTTGTCGAGGAAGAAGCCCTTGCTGAAGTGCACCGCGAAGACCGCGATCAGCATCGTGAAGGCCAGCGACGCCGCCGCAGGCCGCACCAGCAGGCCGAACACCAGCGCCAGGCCGCCGAAGAACTCGGCCGCTCCTGCCAGCAGTGCAAGCAGGACGCCGGGGTCCAGGCCGACGGAGCCGAAGAACTGGCCCGTGCCTTCGAGTCCGTAGCCGCCGAACCAGCCGAACAGCTTCTGCGCGCCGTGCGCAGCGAAGATGAGGCCGACGGGAATGCGCAGGGCCAGCGGGCCGAGGCCCGGGTCGGTGGCCAGCACGCGATCGATGAAGCGCTTGTTGATCATGGCAGTGTCCTTGTGATGACGAGGGGGTGGGTGAGGGCGCGAAGGGGTCAGGCCTTCCGAATCCAGGTCGGGGCGATGCTCGTTCCGAGGCCGGCGCCGTAGCCCAGATAGATGTTCAGGCCGGCCAGCGGCTCGAGGTAGCGCGCGTTCTTGAGGCCGCCGGCATCGACGACGTCGAGGCCGATGCTCTCGGCGATGGCCCGCGCGGTCTGCTTGGCACGCTCGCTGTCGGCGGCGACGAAGACCGTGACCTTGCGTCCATCGCCGAAGTCCGCGCCGTCGCCCAACACTTGCGCGAACACGGTGTTGAAGGCCTTGACGACTTCGGCGCCCGGCACGGCCTTGGCGATCTCTTCCGCCGCCGACGTGGTGTGGCCGAGAGTCAAGCCCATGTAGTCGGCGGTCAGGGGGTTGGTGATGTCCACGACCACCGTGCCCTTGAGGTCGCCGAGGGACTCGAGCGCGGCCACCGCATCGGCGTAGCCCGTCGCCAGCACGACGGCGTCCGCGCCGGCGGCTGCGCCGGCGGTCGCGACGGCCTTGGCGCCGGGGTGGGCCGCGGCGACTCGGTCGGCCTTGGCGGCATCGCGGGCCGTCACGCTGACCTGGTGGCCTGCTGCGGTGAGTTGCTTGACGAAGGCCGAGCCCATGCTGCCGGCGCCGATGACAGTGATCTTCATGGAGGTGTCTCCTGGAGGTGGGGCAGCTTCGGCTGCGATGGAGCCACTGTAAAAGGCTTCTTTTGGGAGATAAACAAAGCAGTCAGGGATGCTTTGGACCGATTAAAGGGATAATCCGCGAATGGACCGGTTCGGAGAAATGCGCGCCTTTGCATCCGTCGTCGACGCCGGAAGCTTCGTACGCGCCGCGGAGGCCCTGCAGACGTCGAAGACCGCAGTGTCCCGGCTGGTCGGCGATCTCGAGAAGCGGCTGGGCGTCCGGCTGCTCCATCGCACGACGCGCAAGCTCTCGCTCACGGTCGAGGGAGAGACCTTTCACGCGCGCTGCAAGGAGCTGCTGACCGACGTCGAGGAGGCCGAGGCGGAGGTCACGGCGCGCGCGGACGAGGCGATCGGTCTGCTGCGCCTCAACGTGCCGGTCAGCTTCGGTCTGCTCCACCTCGCGCCGCTCTGGCCGGCCTTCATGGCGAAGCATCCGAACGTCACGCTGGACGTGACGCTCGCCGATCGAATCGTCGACCTCGTTGAGGAAGGCTACGACCTCGCGGTGCGCATTGCGCGGTTGCCGAGCTCGTCGCTCGTCAGTCGCAAGCTGACCTCGACGCGCATGGTGCTGTGCGCGTCACCCGACTACCTGCGCCGCCACGGCGCGCCGGAGCAGCCCTCGGACATCGCTCGGCACGCGGTCTTCAGCTACACCTTGCTCGTCGCGGGCGAGCATTGGAGCTTCGATGGGCCGGACGGGCCGGTAACCGTCAAGGTCACGCCGCGCATGCGCAGCAACAGCGGCGACACCTGCTGCGCGGCCGCCTTGCAGCACCAGGGCATCGTGCTCCAGCCCTCGTTCATGGTCAGCCCGCATTTGCGTTCAGGTGCGCTGGTGGAGGTGCTGCCGCAATACCGCTCGATCGAACTGGGCGTGTACGCGGTCTACGCCAGCCGCAAGCATCTGACGCCGAAGGTGCGCGTGCTCGTCGACTTCCTCGTGGAGGCGCTTCGCACCCCGGGGTGGAGCGGTTGATCAGGCGTGCGGCCCCGAGTCTCCCTTCGTTTGGGCATGCCTTCCGCGCGGCCGCCAGGCCCGCCACGCCGACCCGCGGCGAACGCTTGGCGGCCCCCGGAAATGGGTGTCGAATCGACGCTGCGATGGAACGCAACGCAGGACACGCCATGATCGGCATCCACCCCGACAACCAGGTTCCCGAGCTCAAGGACTACAACGTCTACACGAGCGACCCCGTGCTGCGCCGCGCGGTCGAACGCGGCGACGCACGATGGCGCGACGCCGAGCTCGTGCGGCAAGGTGCCGAGTACGGCGCGGAGCCGACCTTGCGTGCCGCCGAGGACGCCAACCGCTTCGAACCCGAGCTGCACACGCATTCGCCGCGCGGCGAGCGCATCGACCAGGTGAGGTTTCATCCGGCGTGGCACACCATGATGACGATCGCCCGGCGCAACGGCATCGCCAACCTGCCGTTCTTCGACGAGCGGCCCTCGGCCTGGACCGCCTACGCGGCGTCGCTGTATATGCACAGCCAGATCGAGTCGGGCTCGACCTGCCCCACGACGATGACCAAGGCGTGCATTCCGCTCATGCGCCTGAACGGCCCGCTGTACGCGGCCGTCGGGCCGCTGCTCGCGTCGGTAGAGCACGACGCGCGCGACGTGCCGCTGTCGCAGAAGCGCTCGATGACCGTCGGCATGGGCATGACCGAGAAGCAGGGCGGCAGCGACCTGCGCACCAACACCACGCGCGCGGCGCCTGCCGGGGAAGGCGCGTGGGGTCCCGAATACCGGCTCACGGGCCACAAGTGGTTCTTCTCCGCGCCGATGTGCGACGGCCACCTCGTTCTCGCCCGGACCGACGAGGGCGGCCCCACCTGCTTCTTCGTGCCGCGCTGGCGACCCGACGGCGGCAAGAACGCCGTCCACATCCAGCGCCTGAAGGACAAGGTCGGCAACCGTTCCAACAGCAGCTGCGAAGTGGAGTTCGAGAACGCGTGGGGCGTGCGGGTGGGCGAGGAGGGCCGCGGCATCTCGACCATCATCGAGATGGCGACCTACACCCGGCTCGACTGCGCGCTGTCGAGTGCGGGCTTCATCCGCCAGGCCTTCGCGCAGTCGCTGCACTACGCGCGCAACCGCCATGCGTTCGGCAAGGCGCTCGTCGATCAGCCGGTGATGAGCGAGCTGCTGGCCGACATGGCGCTCGAGTCGCAGGCGGCCACGCTGCTGGCGATGGACCTCGCCCGCCGCTTCGGGTCGGCCAGCGCGACGGACATCGCGTGGCGCCGCGTGATGACGCCCGTGGCCAAGTTCTGGAACTGCAAGCGCGCCGTCGCGCTGACCGGCGAAGCCATGGAAGTGTTCGGCGGCAACGGCTATGTGGAGACGGGCCCGATGGGACGCCTGTTCCGCGAAGCGCCCGTCAATTCGATCTGGGAGGGCTCTGGCAACGTGATGTGCCTGGACGTGCTGCGCGCCATCTCCCGCAACCCCGGCGACGCGCAGCTGGTGCTCGACAGCCTCCAGGACGTGGCCGCGCAAGCCCCAGCCGTGCTCGCGCAAGTCAAGAAGCTGCGCGAGGCCATCGTCCAGCCTCCCGATGTGCTGGAGCGCGGGGCACGACGCTTCGCCCAGCGCCTGGCGCTGGTCAGTCAGGCGTGTCTGATGCTGCAGCACGCCGGCGCCGACGAGTCGGCGGCGTTCGTCGACAGCCGCTTCGACCCCGACTGGGGCCCGGTGGCCGGGGTCGTCTCGGGCACGAGCAAACCTGTCGCGCTGCTGGGCGCGGCGTGGGCGTGAGGGCCGGGCAGAGGCGATGCCACGCAAATCCGCGAATAATTCCGCCAGGCGGTGCAGCCGCCGCGGCCGTCCACGAGTGATCCGACCATGCCATCCACACCCTTGATCAGCATCTTCGGCGCCACCGGCGCCCAGGGCGGCGGTGTCGTCCGTGCCCTCCTCCAGACACCGCAGCGCGACTTCCGCGTCCGCGCCGTCACGCGCCGTCCCGAGGGGCCGGCCGCTCAGTCGCTCGCCGCGCTCGGCGCCGAAGTCGTCGCCGGCGACCTCGACGACGTGGCCAGCGTCGAGCGCGCGATGCAGGGCGCGCACGGCGCCTTCTGCGTCACCAACTTCTGGGAGCACTTCTCGCCCGAGCGCGAGCTCGCGCAGGCCGACCACCTGGCCGAGGCCGCGAAGCGCGCCGGGGTGGGCCACGTGATCTGGTCGACGCTCGAGGACACGCGCCGCTTCCTCCCTGCCGACGGTTCGCGCATGCCCGTGCTCATGGAGCGCTACAACGTGCCGCACTTCGATGCCAAGGGCGAGGCCGACCAGCGATTCATCGACCGCGGCCTGCCGCTCACGCGCCTGCTCACCTCGTTCTACTGGGACAACCTGATCCACTTCGGCATGCAGCCGCAGCGCGGCCAGGACGGCGTCCTCAACTTCGTGCTGCCGATGGGCGACGCGCCGCTTCCCGGCATCGCCGCCGCCGACATCGGCGCCTGCGCTGCGGCGCTCTTTCGCCGGGGCGACGCCGCGATCGGCCAGCAGGTCGGCATCGCCGGCGAGCACCTCACCGGACAGCAGATGGCCGCAGCGCTGTCGCGCGCGCTCGGCGAGCCCGTGCGCCACGTCGCGATGGAGCCGGCGGCGTACGCGAAGCTCGGCTTCCCGGGCGCCGCCGACCTCGCCAACATGTTCCAGTTCAAGCGCGACTTCAACGCCGAGTTCTGCGCCGCGCGCAGCGTCGCGGCGACGCGCGCGCTGCACCC
>DATIDZ010000121.1:0-9598 GCA_035456045.1 Caldimonas sp. | reverse complement strand
GGTGAAGGGAATCGAACCCTCGTATGAAGCTTGGGAAGCTGCCGTTCTACCATTGAACTACACCCGCCGGCCGCGGCGATTATAGGCAGCGACCCTGCGCGCTCACGCGATCGTCGGGGCGCGCGAACCGATGAACGAGAGTCCCGATACCGAGTCGCAAAGCGCCGCCGCCACGCCGGGGCCGCGCATCCGCAGCTTCGTCGTCCGCGCGGGCCGCGTGGGGCCCGGTCAGGCGCGCGCGCTCGCGACGCTGGCGCCGCGCTTCGTGCTGCCGTTCGCCGCTGCGCCGGTCGACTTCGCGCGCGTGTTCAGCCGGGTGGCGCCGCTCGCCGTCGAGATCGGCTTCGGCATGGGCAGCGCGACGGCGGCCATCGCCGCGGCCACGCCGCACGTCGACTTCATCGGCATCGAGGTGCATCCGCCGGGCGTGGGCGCGCTGCTCCAGCGCATCGACGCGGACAAGCTCGACAACGTTCGCATCGTCCAGCACGACGCCGTCGAGGTCCTCGAGTCGATGATCGCGCCGGCGTCGCTTGCGCGGGTGCACCTCTTCTTCCCCGACCCGTGGCACAAGAAGCGGCATCACAAGCGCCGGCTCGTCCAGCCGCCGTTCGTGCGGCTGCTCTCGAGCCGGCTCGCGCCGGGCGCGACGCTGCATTGCGCGACGGACTGGCTTCCCTACGCCGAGCAGATGCTGGCCGTGCTCTCGGCCGAGCCCTCGCTCGTCAACGCGGCCGGCGTCGGCTTCGCGCCGCGGCCGCCGTCGCGGCCGCTCACGAAGTTCGAGCAGCGCGGGCTCGATCTCGGCCACGGCGTTCGCGATCTCGTCTTCACTCGCCGTGGGTGACGCGCCGTTGCGGCGCTCGCCATCCCTTCGCGAGCCGCTCGGCGACGTCAGTCCGGCCAGACGACGACGCCGCTCCACGCGGTCGCCAGGACGACCAGGCCGAACGCGATCCGGTACCAGGCGAACGGCACGAAGGTGTGGGTCGAGACGTAGCGCAGCAGCCAGCGCACGCAGAGCCAGGCGGCGAGGAAGGAGAACAGCAGGCCGACCAGGAAGAGCGGCAGGTCGGCGGCCGACAGGAGCGCGCGCTCCTTCCACAGGCTGTACGCGCCGGCGCCGAGGAGCGTCGGGATCGAGAGGAAGAAGCTGAACTCGGTCGCCGCGCGGCGCGAGAGGCCGAGCAGCATGCCGCCGATGATGGTCGCGCCCGACCGGCTCGTGCCCGGCACGAGCGCGAAGCACTGGCAGAGACCGACGCCGAGGGCGTCGAGGGGTCGCATCTCGTCGACGCTGTCGATCCGCGCCGGCCGCTGCCGCCGCTCGGCCCAGAGGATCACGAAGGCGCCGACGATGAACGTCGTCGCGACGACGGTCGGCGTGAAGAGGTGCGCCTTGATCGCCTTGCCGAAAAGCAGGCCGAGGACGACCGCGGGAACGAAGGCGATCGCGACGTTGAGGGCGAAGCGGCGCGCCTTCGCGTCGCTGCCGAGGCCGGCGAGCGTCGCCGCGAGGCGCTCGCGGTAGACGATCATCACCGCCAGGATCGCGCCGCTCTGGATCGCGATCTCGAACACCTTGCTCTTCTCCCCGGTGAAGCCGAGCAGCGAGCCGGCGAGGATGAGGTGGCCGGTGCTCGACACCGGCAGGAACTCGGTCAGTCCCTCGACGACTCCCATGAGCGCCGCCTTGACGAGCAGGATCGGATCCAAGCAGTTCTCCCTCGCGACGCAAAGCGGGCGATGTTAGCGAGCAGCGCGGCGAGCGAGCGGCGCGGCCTTCCGCCGGCACGGCTCGGCCGACGCGGAAGCCGTCGCGGCTTGACCCGCGCGAGGGGGCGAACTACATTACTGACCAACCAGTCAGTATGAAGCCCATGACCGCGACGGCAGCGAAACGCCCGGCATCGACATCGGCCGGCGCGCGCCAGCGGCGCAAGCTCGAGCGCCCGCGCGAGCTTCTCGATGCCGCCCTCGACCTGTTCGTCGAGAAGGGGTTCGCAGCGACGCGATCCGAGGAGGTCGCCGCGCGAGCCGGCGTCTCCAAGGGCACGCTCTACCTCTACTACCCGAGCAAGGAAGAGCTGCTCAAGGAAGTCATCCGCCAGAACGTCGTCAACCAGATCGCCGAGGGCGTCGAGATCGTCCGCGCCTTCGAGGGCTCGTCGTCGGAGCTGCTCGCGCACATGATGCGGCTCTGGTGGGAGCGCGTCGGCGAGACGCGCGCTTCCGGCATCCTCAAGCTGATGATGTCGGAGGTGCGCAACTTCCCGGAGATCGCGCAGTTCTACGTCGACGAGGTGACGCAGCCGTGCGACCGCATGCTCGCCGAGATCGTCGAGCGCGGCGTCGGCCGCGGCGAGTTTCGGCCGGTCAACGTCGCCGACGTCGTCCACGCGCTGATCGGGCCGCTCCTCTTCCTGGTCATGAACAAGCACTCGCTCGGCGCGTGCGCCGCGGTGGCCAAGCTCGACCCGCTGCCGATCATCGAGGCCCACATCGACCTCGTCCTGCACGGCCTCGAGCCGCGTCCCGGCCCGGCCGGTACGGCGGCCGCGCCGGCCGGGACGCGCGCTCCGGCGCGGCGGCACCGATGAGCCTGTCGTGCCGCGCGGCGAGAATGGCGGGTTCGAGCCGACCGACCTTCGCGTGAATCCAGCATGAACATCGAGCAAGCCCGCTTCAACATGATCGAGCAGCAGATCCGCCCCTGGGAGGTGCTCGACCAGGGCGTCCTGTCGCTGCTGTCGATCGTCAAGCGCGAGGATTTCGTCCCGCCGGCGTACCGGTCGATGGCCTTCGTCGACACCCAGGTGCCGCTGCCGCACGGCCAGTCGATGCTCGAGCCGAAGGTCGAGGCGCGCCTGCTCCAGGAGCTCGCCGTCCAGCGCCACGAGCGCGTCCTCGAGATCGGCGCCGGCTCGGGCTACATGGCCGCGCTGCTCGCGCACAAGGCGCAGCACGTGACGACGGTCGAGATCGATCCCGAGCTGGCCCGCATGACGACCGAGAACCTGAAGCGGGCGTGGGTGATGAACGTGCGCGTGATGGAGGCCGACGCCTCCGCCGGGCTCGCGGTCGACGGCCCGTTCGACGTGATAGCGCTCTCGGGCTCGGTCGCCGAGGTGCCGCGCGCGCTGCTGTCGCAGCTCAAGCCGGGCGGGCGCCTGGTCGCGATCGTCGGCCAGCTCCCGGTCATGCGCGCCATCCTGATGACGCGCGGCGAAGACGCCGGTCACTCGACCGTCGAGCTGTTCGACACGGTGGCGCCGCGCCTGATCGGCTTCGGCGAGCCGAGCCGGTTCAGCTTCTGATCGCGTCGTCCTGACCGCATGCGCGAGCTCACCGGGCCCGACGCCGTCGCCCTCGCCGCAGCGCAGGCGGCGCAAGCGTCGCCCCTCGTGCTGCTCGACGTGCGCGAGCCCTGGGAGGTCGCCGTCGCGGCGATCGACCTGCCGGGCGCGGCGACGCGGTCGATGCCCATGCGCGAGGTTCCCGCCCGGCTGGCCGAGCTCGATCCGGCGCAGCCTGTCGTCTGCTTCTGTCATCACGGCGCCCGCAGCGCGCAGGTCGTCGCATTCCTCGAGCGTGCCGGCTTCGCCTCGGCCTATAACCTCGCCGGCGGCATCGATGCCTGGTCGCGCGATGTCGACCCGCGCATCGCCCGCTACTGACGACGTCCGCTCATCTCACATCGAATCGCAAGGGAACCGCATGGCCGTCGAGACCGCAACCCCGCCGCCGCGCGCGCCGCGCCGACACCGGATCGCGCAGGCGGCCGCGCTGGTCGCCGCGCTCGGCGCAGCGATCGCACCGGCAGCAGCGTCGGCGCAATCGCTGCGCGAGCTGTACGAGGCCGCGCACGGCTACGACGCCAGCTACCTCGCGGCCCGCGCGCTGGCCGACTCGGCGACCTACCGCGTCGAGCAGACGCGAGCATTGAACCGGGCGAGCGCATCGCTCGCCGGCAGCGCGGCGCGGGTCGAAAGCAGCCCCACCGTCGGCGCGAACTTCAACAGCAACGGGGTGAGTCTCGCGGTGAACGGGCGCCAGCCGCTCTTCAACCGCGCCAACAACGCGACCATCGCGCAGGCCGAGCTGAGCCTCGAATCGTCGCTCGCCGACCTCGACACTGCCGAGCAGGACCTGATGCTGCGCGTCAGCCAGGCGTATTTCGACGTCCTCGGCGCCCAGGACACGCTGCAGACGACGCGCGCCAACAAGGCGGCCAACGCCGAGCAGCTCGCCTCGGCGAAGCGCAACTTCGAGGTCGGCACCGCGACCATCACCGACACGCGCGAATCGCAGGCCCGCTTCGACCTCGCGACCGCGCAGGAGATCGCTGCCGAGAACGACCTCGTCACCAAGCGCATCGCGCTTGATCAGCTGGTCGGTCGCAGCAGCGTCCAGCCGCGCGAGCTCGCCGTGCCCGTCGCGCTGCCGCCGACGTCGACGATCCCCGTCGACGACCTGGTGAGCCGCGCCGCCGACGAGCATCCTGCCGTTCGCCGGGCGCGCGTCGCCTTCGACGTCGCCCGGCTGGAAACCGAGAAGGCGCGCGCACAGCACCTGCCGACCGTCGACGCGGTGGCCTCCCTGCAGGGCGGCCGCGGCACGGTCGCGGCGAACGTCACCGGCTACAACGCCGTCGGCAGCATCGGCGTGCAGGTCAACGTGCCCCTGTACAGCGGCGGGTCGATCCAGAACAGGGTCCGCGAAACGCTCGTGCTCGAGGAACGCTCGCGCAACGACCTCGAGGCCGCGCGCCGCCTGGTCACGCAGACGACGCGACAGGCCTACTACACGCTGCAGTCGGGGACGGCGCAGGTCAAGGCGCTCGAGGCCGCCGAGGCGTCGAGCCAGCTCGCGCTCGAGGCGACCCAGCTCGGCTACCGCGTCGGCATCCGCGTCAACGTCGATGTCCTCAATGCGCAGAATCAGCTCTACCAGACCCGACGCGACCTGGCGCGGGCGCGCTACGACCTGCTGCTGAGCACGCTGCGGCTGCGGCAGGCCTCGGGCAGGCTGGTGCCTTCGGACATCCTGGGGATCGACGCGTTGCTCGTGAAGTAGGCGCGGGATGTCGGGCGGAGCGGAGCTCGTTGACAGGATCGCTCCCTCCCCGCTTCGCTCCCCTCCCTCCAAGAGGGAGGGGCGGGCTCCGTTGGAGCCCCTTTTCTTTGCTCGCTGCGGTTGGCCTGGGGCGGTAGCGCGGAACGCGATTTGTCAGGCGCCTCGGCGTCCGCCGCGGGCGTCGAGGGCGGCCAGGATGCGGGTCGCCATGCGGTCGGCGGCACCGCGATGGGCGCCGGCGAAATCGAGGGCGAGGCGCGCGCGTTCGTCGCGGGTCGACGCCGATGCAGGCGACGCGAGCGCAACCGCCGCGCTGACGCCGTCGGCCATGTCGGCGACGCGCGTCGCGGCGCCTGCGGCCAGGGCGAGCTCGGCGGCGTCGCTGAAGTTGAAGGTGTGAGGGCCCATCACCACCGGGCAACCGCAGGCCGCGGCCTCGATCAGGTTCTGGCCGCCGAGCGGCGCGAAGCTGCCGCCGAGCAGCGCGACGTCGGCGAGCGCGTACCAGGCCGGCATCTCGAGCATCGAATCGCCGAGCCAGACGTCGGCGTCGACGGCGGCCGGCGGGCGCTCATCGCCCGGCCAGGCGCTGCGCCGCGAGAGCGTGAAGCCCGCGTTCGCGATCAGCTCGGCAACCGCCTCGAAGCGCTGCGGATGGCGCGGCACCACGACGAGCAGCGGCCGCGGCGCGGCCAGGGCGCGCCAGGCCGTGAGCACCATCGCTTCCTCGCCCTCGCGCGTCGACGCGGCGACGACAACGCCGCGGCCGACGCCGGCCCGCCAGCCGCGGCCCCGCGCGAGCAGCAGCGGGTCGGCGGCGACGTCGTACTTCAGGTTGCCGACGACGCCGACATCGCGAACGCCGGCGTCGCGCAGGCGCGTCGCGTCGGCGTCGGTCTGCGCGAGCGCTGCCGTGAAGGTCTCGAACGCGGGCCGCAGCAAGGCGTCGACGCGCCGGCCGCGACGGCGGCTGCGCTCGCTCATGCGCGCGTTGGCGAGCAGCAGCGGAACCCCGCGCGCGGAAGCGACCCCGAGCAGGTTCGGCCAGATCTCGGTTTCCATCAGCACGCCGACCGCCGGCTCGACGTGGCGAAGGAAGCGGCGGACCGCACCGGGCAGGTCGAAGGGCAGCCAGAGCTGGACATCGCCCGCGCGCAGCAGCGCTTGTCCGGCGGTGCGGCCGGTGGCGGTGCCGTGCGTGAGCAGGAGGCGAGCGCCCGGTCGCGCAGCGCGGATCGCCTCGAGCAGCGGCGCGGCAGCGCGCGTCTCGCCGAGCGACACCGCGTGCACCCAGATCGCTCCCGGCAACATCGGTTCGCGATAGAGGCCGAAGCGCTCGCCGAGCGCGGTCGCGTAGACCGGCTCGCGCCGGCCGCGCCAGAGCACCCGCAGCAGGTAGAGCGGCGCGACGAGGCGCAGCAACAGCGAATAGCCGGCGCGCGCGAGACGGCGGCGGACGGCGCCGCTCACGTCGGCTTCGCCGCGCTGCGCGCCGCGGCGACGCGCACCGCGCTCTGCACGCTTTTCCACGCCGCCCACACGGCCGCCACCGTCGGCACCGGCTCGCCTTCGACGGCGACCTGCAGGCTGCCGCTGTGACGCGCCTGCGGGCCGGTGCGCCACGAGGTGGGGAAGTTGTAGAGCTGGACGTGCGGCAGGCCGAGCGCGACCGCGATGTGGCTCGGGCCGCTGTCGATGCCGATCGCGCCGTCGGCGGTCGCCAGGCGATCGATGAACGCCCCCAGCTCGAGCTGCGGCCACACGATGCTGTCGCCGCCGATCGCCGCGGCGATCGCCCTTGCCCGCTTGCCTTCCTCGCCGCTCGCCTGCGGCAGCGCGACGGCGAATCCTTCGTCGGCGAGTCGGCGGCCGAGCTCGACCCAGCTCTCCTGCGGCCACAGCTTGTCGGCGCGCGACGTGCCGTGGATCAGGACCACGGTCCGCGCCCGCGCCGGGCTCGGCGACGGGTGCGGCGACAGTCCGAACGACGGCGGCGAATCGGTGCGGGTGGCGAGCGCCGCGGCGACGAGCTCGCGGCCGCGGTCGAGCGCGTGGCTGTGCGGCTCGACGCGGATCGCGGTCGAGACGAGCCAGCGCGCCGGCGCTTCGTGGCTGGCGCCGTCGGTCCGATTGGCCAGGCCGTAGCTGCGACCGCGCGCCAGGCGGGCGATCAGCGCCGACTTGGTCAGGCCCTGCAGGTCGACGATCGCGTCGTAGCGCTCGCGCCGCAGGCGGGCCGAGAAGGCGCGCATCTCGCGAACGACCGACGGCTTCCACAGGCCGGACCTGGTCCACGCGCGCAACGGGCAGCCGATGACCTCGGCGATGCCGTCGACCCGTTCCAGCAACGGCGCGAACGCGGGCTCGACGACCCAGTCGATCGGCGCGCGCGGATAGGCGCGGCGCAGGTCGGCGACGACCGGCAGCGAGTGGACGATGTCGCCGAGCGACGACAGCTTGACGATGAGGATCCGCAGGGCGCCGGCCGCCGGCAGCGCCCGGTGCGGGCGCGCGCCCTGCTTCAATGCGCTGCCGCCGCGACCTGCGCGTCGGGCTTGACGGCGCGCAAGGCGGCCATGCACCCGGCCTGGATCCGCGCCAGCGCCTCGGGCGTCGTTCCCTCGAATCGCAGGACGAGCACCGGCGTCGTGTTGGACGCCCTCACCAGCCCGAAGCCGTCGTCGTACTCGACGCGGACCCCGTCGATCGTGACGATCTCGCGCGCACCCGGAAACTTCGCTTCCGCACGCAGCCGCTTGACGACCTCGGCCGGCTCGCCTTCGGCGCACGGCACGTTGAGCTCGGGCGTCGAGAAGCTGGTCGGCAACGCGTTCAGCACCGCGCTCGGGTCGGCGCTCGCGCTCAGGATCTCGAGCAGGCGCGCCGCGGTGTACGTGGCGTCGTCGAAGCCGTACCAGCGTTCGCCGAAGAAGATGTGGCCGCTCATCTCGCCGGCGAGCGGCGCGCCGATCTCGCGCATCTTCGCCTTGACGAGCGAGTGCCCGGTCTTCCACATCATCGGCACGCCGCCGGCGGCACGGATCAGCGGCGCCATCTGCTGCGAGCACTTGACGTCGTAGAGGATGGTCGCGCCGTGCTCGCGCTTGAGGATGTCGCGCGCGAACAGCATCAGCTGGCGATCGGGGTAGATGATCTGGCCGTCCTTGGTGACGACGCCGAGGCGGTCGCCGTCGCCGTCGAAGGCCAGGCCGAGCTCGGCGTCGCCGCCCTGCACGAGCCGGATCAGCTCGGCGAGGTTCTCCGGCTTGCTCGGATCGGGATGATGATTCGGGAAGTCGCCGTCGACCTCGGAGTAGAGCTCGCGCACCGTGCAGCCGAGGGCGCGCAGGATGCCCGGCGCCGACGCGCCGGCGATGCCGTTGCCCGAGTCGACCGCGATCGTCATCGGCCGGGCCAGCGTGCAGTCGCCGACGATGCGCGCGCGGTACTCGGCCAAGATGTCCATCGTCGCGCTGCGGCCGCGTCCGCTCGCGTAGTCGTCGGCCTCCATGCGTCGGCGCAGGCGCTGGATCTCCTCGCCGTGGATCGCGCGCCCCGCCAGGACCATCTTGAAGCCGTTGTAGTCCTTCGGGTTGTGGCTGCCGGTCACCTGCACGCCGCTCGCGCAGCCGTGCTTCGCGCGCGTCGCGGCGACGTAGTAGAGCATCGGCGTGGTCACCGGGCCGAGGTCGACCACGTCGAGGCCGGTCGAGACGAGGCCGCGCACGAGCGCGGCCGACAGCGACGGCCCCGAGCGCCTGCCGTCGCGCCCGACCGCGACGGCGCGCTCGCCGGCGGCGATCGCCTCGCTGCCGAAGGCGCGGCCGAGCTGCTCGGCGAAGCGCGCGTCGATCGTCTTGTCGACGACGCCGCGGATGTCGTAGGCCTTGAACACCGAGGCGGTGACGTGCATGGGGAAGCCCGATCCGAAGTGGCGGCGATTGTAGGGACGGACCTCCCCGCCTCGAACCGCGGGGACGCCGCGGCCCCTCAAGTCCGCCCTGCGGCGGCCGATATCCCGGCGGGAACCTGACCGATCCTCGTGCGCCCCCATCGCCTCCTCCTCCCGCTGCTGCTGATCGCACTGCCCCTGGCTGCGTGCAAGAAGGCCGAGCCGGTCGTCGCGGCGAAGCCGACGCCGCCGGTGCGCGTGCAGAAGATGACGGCCGCGCCCAAGCGCGAGCGCGCGGAGTACAGCGACATGCCGAGCGCCGGCGCGACGCAGAGCTACGCGATCTCGACCGAGAAAGCGATCGCGGCCGAAGTGATGCGCGGCGGCCCGCGCGGCGAAGCGCGCATCTTCGAGACGCCCGAGGAGCTCAACGAGCTGGCGCGCGGCGCCTCGCCGAAGTACATGAACGGCCAGTTCCGCTACTACCTCGCCAACGTCGTCATGATGCAGCCGCAGGGCGAGTGCAAGACGCCGCTCCTCGCCGTCAACGTCGCCGTCGAGAACCTGCACGGCATGCCGACGGTCGCGATCTACGGCGAGTTCACGTTCACGCAGACCGTGGGCGGCGAT
>DATIDZ010000120.1:0-4214 GCA_035456045.1 Caldimonas sp. | reverse complement strand
CAGCGGCAGCCCGATGTCGTTGTTGAAATTGCCCGCCGTCGCCATGCGCGCGTCGACGCCGACCGCCGCCGCAAAGATCGACGCGATCATTTCCTTGACCGTCGTCTTGCCGTTGCTGCCGGTGACGGCGACGAGCGGCATCGCGAAGCCGCGGCGCCAGGCGGCGGCGAGCTCGCCGAGCGCGCGCCGGCTGTCGGCGACGACGAGACCCGGCAGCGCCGCCTCCTCGAGGCCGCGCTCGGCCAGGGCGGCGACGGCGCCGGCGGCCTTCGCGTCGGCGAGATAGGCATGCGCATCGAAGCGCTCGCCGCGCAAGGCGACGAAGAGGTCGCCGGGCGCAACGCTGCGCGTGTCGCTGTGCACTCGCGAGATCGCCGTCGTCGCGCTGCCGACGACGCGCGCGTCGGGCAGCATGCGCGCGGCGTCGCCGAGCGTCATCATCGTCGTCGTGGGGGCCGCGCGCGCCGGGGCGGTCGCGATCGCGCCGGACGCGCGCGCGGCGAGAGCAGCCGCCGCCTGCTCGGCGTCGGAGAACGGCAGCCTCGCGCCGCCGACGTCCTGGTAGTCCTCGTGACCCTTCCCGGCGATGAGGACGACGTCCTCGGCCGCGGCGCTGCCGACCGCGTGGGCGATCGCCTCGCCCCGCTGTTCGATGACGTCGATCTCGTCGTGGCCGATCGCGCCGGCGAGGATCTGCGCGAGGATCAGATCGGGCGACTCCAGGCGCGGGTTGTCGCTCGTGACGACGACGCGGCCGGCGAGGCGGCACGCGATCGCTCCCATCAGCGGCCGCTTGGCGGCGTCGCGGTTGCCGCCGCAGCCGAACACGCACCAGAGCGTGCCGCCGCGCGCCTTGGCGAGCGGCGCGAGGGCGGCGAGCGCCTTCTCGAGCGCATCGGGCGTGTGGGCGTAGTCGACGACGACTTCCGGCAGCGCCTCGGCCGCGGTCGACGACGTCGCCCCGTCCGGCCGCGCGACGACGCGCTGCATCCGACCGGGCACCGGCGTCAGCGCCGCGCACGCGGTCGCCGCGTCGGCGAGCGGCACGCCGAGCGCGCGCAGCACGCCCACGACGCAGAGCAGGTTCGCGGCGTTGTAGTCGCCGATCAGCGGCGTCGCGATCGCCGCGCGTGCATCGCCTTCGACGAGGTCGAAGGCGAGGCCGTCGCGGTCGTGGCGCAGCGCCTCGGCGCGCAGGCGCGCCGACTCGCAGAGCGACACGGTCCAGCAGTCGACGGCGGATTCGGCGAGCGAGTCGGCGAGCTCGAGCCCCTGGGCGTCGTCGAGGTTGACGACGGCCGAGCGCAGCCCGGGCCAGGCGAACAGCTGCGCCTTGGCCTGCCAGTAGGCCCGCATGTCGCCATGAAAATCGAGATGGTCCTGCGTGAAGTTGGTGAACACCGCGACCTCGACCTGGGTGGCAGCGAGCCGATGCTCGACGATGCCGATCGACGATGCCTCGATCGCGCAGGCCGAGAAGCCGCGCCGGACGAAATCGTCGAGCGCGCTCTGCAGCGTCACCGGGTCGGGCGTCGTCAGGCCGGTCGGCTGCAGCGCGGCCGGCGCGTCCGCCGCGGGCGCGCCGCTCGTCGCGTCGGCCGCTCGGCGTCCGTGCGGCGGCTCGCCGATGCCGAGCGTTCCGACCACGCCGCAGCGCCGCCCGAGCGCGCCCAGCGCCTGCGCGACCCACCAAGCGGTCGAGGTCTTGCCGTTGGTGCCGGTGACCGCGACGACCGCGAGCTTGCTGCTCGGCGTTTCGTAGAAGCGGCTGGCGATGTCGCCGGCGGCCGCCTTCAGGCCGCGCAACGCGCCGACGCGGCGCTGCGCGTCGAAGTGAAACGCGTCCACGCCGTCGGCCTCGACGAGGCAGGCGGTGGCGCCGGCGGCGAGCGCGGCGCCGACGAATTGGCGGCCGTCGTTGGCCTGGCCCGGCCAGGCGACGAAGGCGTCGCCGGCGGCGACGGCGCGGCTGTCCGAGACCAGCCGTCGCGGCTTGAGGCGCAGCAGCCAGGCGTGCGCCGCCTCGCGCGACTCCAGGCGCGCCATGCCGGGCTTGGGATTCGCCTTCGCCACCTAGAAGCTTTCCTCTTCGGCGGGAATGTCGCGCGAGATGATCTGCGCCTTGACGTCGAGGTCGGGCTGCACGCCCATCATGCGCAGCGTCTGCTGGACGACCTCGCTGAAGACAGGCGCCGCGACGTCGCCGCCGAAATATTTGCCCGCGGTCGGTTCGTCGACCATGACGGCGACGATGATGCGCGGCTGCTGGATCGGCGCCATGCCGACGAACCAGGCGCGGTACTTCTTGGTCGCGTAGCTCGCGCCTTCCTGCTTGTACGCGGTGCCGCTCTTGCCGCCGACCGAGTAGCCGATCACCTGCGCCTTGGGCGCGGTGCCGCCGGGCAGCGTGACGAGATGGAGCATGTCGCGAACCGCCGCTGCGGTCTTCGGCGAGAGGACGCGGATGCCCGAGGCGAGCGGCGCCGGGCCGCTGCCGATGGGGCGCGTCAGCGTCACCGGGATCATCTCGCCGTTGTGCGCGAACACCGTGTAGGCGTGGGCGATCTGGAACAGCGACGCCGACAGGCCGTAGCCGTAGCTCATCGTCGCCTGCTCGATCGGCCGCCAGCTCTTGTAGGGACGCAGCCGGCCGGTGACGACGCCGGGGAAGCCGAGCTGCGGCTTCTGCCCGAAGCCGACCGAGCTGTAGAGCTCCCACATCTCGCGCGGCGTGAAGGTCATGGCCATCCGCACCGCGCCGACGTTGCTCGATTTCTGGATCACCTCGGTCACCGTGAGGTTGCCGTGCGGGTGCGAGTCGGTGATCGTCGAGCCGGTCAGCGTCATTTTGCCGGGTGCCGTCTGGATCACGGTCGTCGGCGTGACGCGCCCCGTCTCCAGGGCCCAGGCGGCGACGAAAGGCTTCATGGTCGAGCCGGGCTCGAAGGTGTCGGTGAGGGCACGATTTCGCAGCTGCGCGCCGGTCAGGTTCTTGCGGTCGGACGGCGAGTAGCTCGGAAAGTTCGCGAGGGCGAGCACCTCGCCGGTCTGCGCATCGAGGACGACGACGCTGCCGGCCTTCGCCTTGTTCGCGGCCACGGCGTCGCGGATCCGCTGGTAGGCGAAGAACTGCACCTTCGAGTCGACCGCCAGGCCGATGTCCTCGCCGGCGATCGGCGCGGTGCTGTCGCCGACGTCCTCGATGACGCGACCGAGCCGATCCTTGATGACGCGCCGCGTGCCGTGCCGCCCGGCGAGCTCCTTCTGGAAGGCAAGCTCGATCCCTTCCTGACCGCGGTCCTCGACGTTGGTGAAGCCGACGACGTGCGCCGCCGCCTCGCCCTCCGGGTACTTGCGCTTGTACTCGCGCACCTCGTGGACGCCCTTGACGTTGAGGTTCTTCACGGCCTGGGCGACGTTCTCGTCGACCTGGCGGCGTAGCCACACGAAGTTGGGGTTGTCGGCGAGACGTGCCTCGAGCGCCGCGCTCGTCATGTCGAGCAGCGTCGCGAGCCGAGCACGCGAGCGCGCGTCGCCTTCCAGGTCCTTCGGGATCGCCCAGATCGAGGGCGACGGCACGCTCGCCGCGAGGATCAGGCCGTTGCGGTCGACGATGCGACCGCGGCTCGCCGGCAGCTCGATCGTGTGGCCGTAGCGGATCTCGCCCTGCTTGAGGAAGAACGGCGCGTCGACGATCTGCACGTAGACGGCGCGGCCGAGCAGGAGCGCGAAGCCGAGGCCGACGAGCCCGACCAGCAGCTTCGATCGCCACGGCGGCGTCGGTGCCGCGAGGAGCGGGCTGGTCGAGTAGGTAACGCTGCGCGCGCCGCCGGCCGTGCGCGCCCTGGCGCCGCTCTTCTTCGCATTGACGCTCATCGATTCGCTCCCGGCGCCGCCGCCGAGGCGGCCATCGGCAGCGCCACATACTGCGTGACGGCCGGCGTCGCGGCGCGCATCGCCAGTCGTTCGCGCGCCGTCCGCTCGACCCGCAGCGGCGTCGCCTGTGAGCGCAGCTCGGTCTTGAGCCGCTCGCTGTCGGTGTCGAGGGCGCGCTCCTCGTTCTGCGCCTTGTCGAGCTCGGCGAAGAGGCGGCGCGACTCGTACGAGACGCGCACGAGGTAGAGGCTGCTCGCGATGAGGACGAGCAGCAGGACGACGTTCGTCCGCGTCACGCCGCGCTCCCCGCCGCGAACGGCACCGCGGTCCGCTCGGCG
>DATIDZ010000119.1:0-19444 GCA_035456045.1 Caldimonas sp. | reverse complement strand
TGTGCTCGAAGCTCACCCTCCCGCACCTGCTGAAAGGGACCAACCCGCACATCCTCAACCTGGCGCCGCCGCTCGACCTCGACCCCAAGTGGTTCGCCGGCCACGTCGCGTACACGATGGCCAAGTTCGGCATGAGCCTGTGCACGCTCGGCATGGCCGCCGAGTTCCGCGGCAAGGTCGCGGTCAACTCGCTCTGGCCGATCACGGCGATCGACACCGCCGCCGTGCGCTTCGCCCTGGGCGGCGACGCCATGGCCGCTGAAAGCCGCAGCCCCGAGATCCTCGCCGACGCCGCTTACGCGATCCTGTCGCGGCCGGTCGCCGACTGCAGCGGCAACTTCTTCATCGACGAGGAGGTGCTTCGCGCCGAAGGCATGACCGACTTCTCGCGCTACGCCCCTGGCGGTGCCGACCAGCCGCTGCAGGGCGACTTCTTCGTCCCCGACGCGGTGTTCGACCGGTCGCCGACGAAGATCAAGCGCGGGTTCTGATCCCTCTCGAGCTTGGGTCTCGACGAGCGCGCGCGTCAAACGCGCGTGGCGCGCCGACGGCGCGCGAGCCGCGTCGAGCCCTCGGAGCGCCTCGTCCGCACCGGAAGGGCGTCTTGTCTGACCTGGGCGCGCCGGTGACAGATCGAGAATGCATCTTCACCATTCCGAGTTCACATGACCGATCCCCGCAATATCGCCCACGACAAGAAGGTCCAGCAAGAGAAGAAGCATCGCCACGAGGCGGTCGCGCCCGGTGCGGACGCCACGCCGCAGCCCGGCAAGAAGACGCCCATGGAGAACCACGCCTCCGACGTCGCCAAGGTGCCCGACGAGGCCGCAGAGGAAGGTCAGGCGAAGGTCTAGTGACCGGGGCTGGCCGCTTCTGCGGCCGGCGCGACAGCCTCGCGTCGGGGCGGGGTCGGTTCGCCGCGCCGGGCTGGCCGGCGCTTCCCCGCGACGGCACGAACTGGACCCACATGCCTCTTCCCACTCCCGGCTCCGAGCGCGGCTCGAAGTCGATCGTCGTCATCGACGATTCCGAGGATCTGGCAGCTTCGGTCGCCCTGATGCTGGAGGTCGAAGGCTACGTCGCCTACATCGCCCTCACCGGCGCGGCCGGGCTCGATCTGGTGTCACGCACGAGCGCCGATGCCGTCCTTCTCGACTACCTGCTTCCCGACATGACCGGCGGGGATGTCGCGATCGCATTGCGCGCCGATGCGGCGACGCGCAAGCTGCCCATCATCATGTGCACCGGCACTCCCGAGATCACGGTGCGAGAGAGGTTCTCCGACTATCACGCGTTCCTGGCCAAGCCCGTCGCGCATGCCGATCTGATGCGGACGCTGGATTCGGCCTTCTCGCCGCATTAGGTGGCCGCCCTCTGAGCGGACGCCTGAAGCTGCCTCAGCGCTTCGCCTCGTCGTTCAAGCGCCGCAGCTCAGCCAGCCGCTCGCCGATCGAGATCTCGAGGCCTCGGGCCACCGGCTGGTAGAACGCCTGCGCCTCCATGTCGTCCGGCCAGTAGCGCTCTCCGGCCGCGAACGCGCCCGCCTCGGCGTGCGCGTAGCGATAGCCCTTGCCGTAGTCGAGGCCCTTCATCAGCGCCGTCGGCGCGTTGCGAAGGCGCAGCGGCACCGGCCGCGTGCGGTCGCTCTTGATGAACGCGCGCGCCGCGTTGTAGGCGGTGTAGACGGCGTTGCTCTTCGGCGCCATCGCCAGGTAGACGACCGCCTCGGCGAGCGCGAGCTCGCCTTCGGGCGAGCCGAGCCGCTCGTACGTCTCGGCCGCGTCGAGCGCGAGGCGCAACGCGCGCGGGTCGGCCAGGCCGATGTCCTCGCTCGCCATCCGGACCAGGCGGCGCGCCGCGTAGCGCGGGTCGACGCCGCCGTCGATCATGCGAACGAACCAGTACAGCGACGCGTCGGGGTCGCTGCCGCGCACCGCCTTGTGCAGCGCCGAGATCGTGTCGTAGAACTGCTCGCCGCCCTTGTCGTAGCGGCGCAGCTGCTCGCCCAGCGCGTGCTCGAGCAGGGCCTCGTCGAGGAGCTTCGGCGCGCCCGCGTCGTCGGTGAGCTCGGGCTGCCGCGCCTGCGCCGTCGCGACCAGGTTCTCGTAGGCGTTGAGCAGTCGCCTCGCGTCGCCGTCGGCGTAGCCGATCAGTCGCTCGCGCGCGGCGTCGACGAGCGGCGGCGCGTCGAGCAGCGCCTGCGCTCGATCGAGGAGGGTCCGCAGATCGTCGTCGTCGAGCGGCTTGAGCACGTGCACGGTGGCCCGCGACAACAGCGCCGAGTTGACCTCGAACGACGGGTTCTCGGTGGTGGCGCCGATGAACGTGAGCAGGCCCGACTCGACGTGCGGCAGGAAGGCGTCCTGCTGGCTCTTGTTGAAGCGATGCACCTCGTCGACGAAGACCACGGTCGCGCGACCGGCGGTGCGCGCCGCCTGCGCCCGCTCGACCGCCTCGCGGATGTCCTTCACGCCGCCCAGCACGGCCGACATGGCGATGAACTGCGCATCGAACGCATCGGCCATCAGGCGCGCCAGCGTCGTCTTGCCGACGCCGGGCGGTCCCCACAGGATCATCGAGTGCAGCCGCCCCGACTCGAACGCCACGCGCAGCGGCTTGCCGGGGCCGAGCAAGTGACGCTGGCCGATGACCTCGTCGAGCGTCTTCGGCCGCAACCGTTCGGCGAGCGGCGCGGCGGCGGGATCGGCGAAGCCGAGTTCGAGCGAGGTCTGGGGCACGGTCCGGTCCGCTGACGCGGCGCTCGGATTCTGCCGCGTCGCCGACGCGACGGCGGGCCGGGACATAAGATGACATTCGCCGCGTCCCGACTTCAGCGATCGATCCGCATGAACCCTTCGACCTTCGATGCCATCTCCGCCGTCCTGGTCGAGCAGTTCCACGTCGACGCCGCCACCGTCGCACCGCAGGTGGCGCTCGACCAGCTCGGCCTCGATTCGCTCGCGCTGATGGAATTCGTCTTCGCGGTCGAGGACCGTTTCGAGGTGCGCATCCCGGAGGAGCGACTCGACCCGCGCCAGGCCGGCGTCACGCTGCAGCAGCTGGCCCTGCTGCTCGACGAGGCGATCGCTCGCAAGGCCAGCCCCGATGTCGTCAGCGGCTAGGTCGCGCATCGGCGCGCCGATCGCCGTCACCGGCAGCGGCGTCGTCAGCCCGATCGGCAACGACCTCGCCGCGTTCGACGCGGCGCTCTTCGCGGGCCGCTCGGCCGTGCGCGCGCACGCGCTCGACCTGCCCGGCCTCGACGTGCCGGCGGTGCCGGTGGCCGCGACGCAGTTCGACGCCGCCGCGGTGGTCGCGCCGTCGCGCGTCCCCCTCGACCGCGGCACGGCGATGGCGCTCTTCGCCGCCGACCAGGCCGCCGCGAACGCCGGCCTCGTCCCGGCGGCGTTCGACGCCGAGCGACTCGGCATCTTCTGGGGCAGCGGGATGGCGGGTGCCGCGACTTTCGAGACGACGTGCCGCAGCCTCTTCGCCGACCACCGCCGCATGCGGCCCAGCAGCGTCGTCACGACGATGCCGAACGCGCCGGTCGCCGAGATCGCGCTGCGCTTCGGCGCGCGCGGCGCTGCCCTCGCCTACGCGTGTGCCTGCGCCTCGTCGGCCGTCGCGATCGGCGAGGCGATGCGGGCGATCCGCGCCGGCTGGATCGACGTCGCCATCGCCGGCGGCAGCGAGTCGCTACTGACGCCGGGCGTGCTCGCGAGCTGGCAGGCGATGCGCGTCCTGACGCTGCTCGCGACCGGCGCCGACGCGGACGCCAGCGCGCGGCGCGCGTGCCGGCCGTTCGCCGCCGACCGGGCCGGCTTCGCGCTCGGCGAGGCCGCGGCCGCGTTCGTCCTCGAGTCGACCGAGCACGCGCGCGCGCGCGGTGCGCCGACTCGCTTCGACCTCGTCGGCTACGCGACCAACTGCGACGGCCTGCACATCACCCAGCCCGACGCCGCCGGCCAGGCGCGAGCGATGCGCGCCGCGCTGGCCGATGCCGGCCTCTCGCCCGACGCGATCGGCTACGTCAATGCCCACGGCACGGCGACGACCGCCGGCGACGCCGCCGAGGCCGAATCGATCGCGCGCGTGTTCGGCGCGAACGGCGTGCCGGTGAGCTCGACCAAGGCGATCCACGGCCACCTGCTCGGCGCCGGCGGCGCGGTCGAGCTGCTCGCCGCGGCGCGCGCCCTCGCGACGGGCTGCGTCCCGCCGACCGCGAACGTCGCAAGCGCCGATCCCGCATTCGCGATCGACCTGGTCACCGGCGCGGCGCGCGTCGGCGCCGGCGTCGAGGCGGCAATGTCGAACTCGTTCGCCTTCGGCGGAACGAACGCGGTGCTCGTCGCGGCGCGCCGGCGGCGATGAATCTCGCCGCGCCTGTGCCGGCCGCTATTGCTCGATCCGCTATTGCTCGATCACGTCGGCGCCCGACGGCACCTTGAAGCGAAACGCCTCGGCGTTGACCGGCGCGTTCGCGGTGAATCCGTTGAAGCGAAGCAGGGACTTCTGGCCGAAGCTGTCGATGATCTCGAGCGCCGCGAGCTCGCCGCCCTTGAAGCCGACGCGCACCGCCTGGAACGCGCCGTCCTTGGCCTTCGGCTTGGCCTCGGCCCACTCGAGGCCGTCCTTCGCCGGCAGACCGGTGAGGTCGAAGTCGCGCTCGAGCGAGCCGCCGGCGAGCAGCGCCGCCGGCGTCGCGCCGAGCGCCTGGCCGAGCTTCCTCGAGCTCACCTGGTTGAGGTCGGCGTCGTAGATCCAGACCTTCTCGCCGTCGCCCACGATCGTCTGCTCGAATGGCTTGGCATAAGCGAAGCGGAAGCGGTTCGGTCTAGCGAAGTCGAAGCTTCCCGACGACGACTTCTTGCGCACGCCATCGGGCGAGGTGACGGTCTGCGTGAAGTCGGCGTGGCCGCTCTTGACGTCGCGCACGAAGCTGCGCAGCGTCTCGACCGGATCCGCCGCGCTTGCCAACGGCGCCGCGAGCGCGGCGGCGAGCGCCAGGCCGAGCCGCAGCGAGCGCTTCATTCCGCGCGCGCCGGGACGAGGATGTCGCGGTTGCCGTTCGTGGCCATGCTGGTTACGAGGCCGGATTTCTCCATTTGTTCCAGCAATCGCGCCGCGCGGTTGTAGCCGATGCGCAGATGCCGCTGGACGAGCGAGATCGAGGCGCGCCGGTGCTGCAGGACGATGCCGACCGCCTGGTCGTACATCGGATCGTTCTCGCCGTTGCCCAAGCCGGCATCGCCCGCCGCGTCGCCGCCCTCGCCGTCGAGGACGCCGCCCTCGAGGACGCCCTCGATGTAGTTCGGCTCGCCCTGGCTCTTGAGGTAGGCGACGACGCGATGGACCTCCTCGTCGCTCACGAACGCGCCGTGGACGCGGATCGGCATGCCATGTCCCGACGGCATGTAGAGCATGTCGCCCATGCCGAGCAACGCCTCGGCGCCCATCTGGTCGAGGATGGTCCGCGAGTCGATCTTGCTCGAGACCTGGAACGAGAGGCGGGTCGGGATGTTGGCCTTGATGAGGCCCGTGATGACGTCGACGCTCGGCCGCTGCGTCGCCAGGATCAGGTGCACGCCCGAGGCGCGCGCCTTCTGCGCCAGGCGAGCGATCAGCTCCTCGATCTTCTTGCCGACGACCATCATGAGGTCGGCGAGCTCGTCGATCACCACGACGATGAACGGCAGCCGCTCGAGCGGCTCCGGGTTCTCGGGCGTCAGGCTGAACGGGTTGGCGATCGGCTCGCCCTTCTCGGCCGCCTCGGCGAGCTTCTTGTTGTAGCTCGCGACGTTGCGGACGCCGAGCTTGCTCATCAGCTTGTAGCGCCGCTCCATCTCGCCGACGCCCCAGTTGAGCGCGTTGGCCGCCTGCTTCATGTCGGTGACGACCGGGCAGAGCAGGTGCGGGATGCCCTCGTAGACGCTCATCTCGAGCATCTTCGGGTCGATCAGCAGCAGGCGGACGTCGCGCGCCTCGGCCTTGTAGAGCAGCGACAGGATCATCGCGTTGATGCCGACCGACTTGCCCGCGCCGGTCGTGCCCGCGACGAGGCAATGCGGCATCTTCTGCAGGTCGGCCACGATCGGGTTGCCGACGATGTCCTTGCCGAGCCCGATCGTCAGCTGCGAGCCGGAATCGGCGTACGCCTGCGAGCCGAGCACCTCCGAGAGCCGGATCATCTGGCGCTTCGCGTTCGGCAATTCGAGCGCCATCGTCGTCTTGCCGGGGATCGTCTCGACGACGCGGATCGACACGAGGCCGAGCGACCGCGCCAGGTCCTTGGCGAGGCTCACGACCTGCGCGCCCTTGACGCCGACCGCGGGCTCGATCTCGTAGCGCGTGATCACCGGTCCGGGCGAGGCGGCGACGACGCGCACCTCGACGCCGAAGTCCTTGAGGCGCTTCTCGATCAGCCGCGAGGTCATCTCGAGCGACTCGGCGCTGACGCTCTCGACGCGCTGCGGCGCCGAGTCGAGCAGGTCGACCTGCGGCAGCTTGGTATCCACGAGCTCGGAGAACAGGGGCTTCTGCCGCTCCTTGACGACGCGCGTGCTCTTCGGCACGTCGACCAGCGTCGGCTCGATGACGATCGGCAGGTGCTGCTCCTGCAGCTCGTGCTCGACCTCGAGCACCTCGTCGCGCTCGCGCGTGGCCTCGGCGCCGAGGCGCGCGTCCTCGGCGCGCTCGATGCGCTCGACGCGGCGCGTGCGCAGCGATTCGATCGCCGCGCCGAGCGAGTCCGCCACGCGGAGCCAGGAAAAGCGCAGCGCCAGCGACGCGCCGGCGACGAGCAGGGCGATCCAGAGGACTCCCGATCCGGCGAAGCCGAGCAGGCTCTGGCTGGCGCGGCCGAGGACGAGGCCGACCACGCCGCCGGCGTTGCCTCCGGCGACCTGGCCTTCCCATTGATAGAGCCGTGTCCATTCGAGGGACGCGCTCGCCGCGAGCACCATGGCCAAGCCGAGCCACATCGTCCAGGCCGGCAGCGCGTGCGCCGGAGGCGCCGGCGCCGCGCCGCTGTGCGCGCGCAGCGTTCGAGCCAGCGCGCCGAGCCAGGCGCGTGCGCCGACGACGATCGCCCACCAGATCGAATAGCCGGCGAGGAAGAAGCCGATGTCGGAAAGCCACGCGCCGAGCACGCCGGCGCGATTGTGGATCGGGCCGCCGCTGCCCGAGGTCGAGAACCCGGGGTCGGCGGCGCTGTGCGTGGCGAGGGCGAGCAGCGCGATCAGCCAGACGACGGCGCCGATCAGGAGCGCGGCCTGCTCGCGCCAGTGCGGCGTGGTCGAAGCGGCGGAATCGCGCGAGGCCAGCGCTTCAGCGCCGTCGCCGCGGAGGGAACCCAACGGGAAAGTCATCCGCGAATTGTCGTTGCCCGCAGTGCCTCAGGAAAGCGGGCCCGTCGGGCCCGGGCCCTCCCGCCCGGCGGGAGGGAAGCGCAGCCGGGAGGGTGCCATCTTGTTGCGGAGCAGTAGACGGGCTCTCAGCCCGTCAACTGCTCCTTGATGATCACCCAGCCGTTCTCCTGGGTCTGCACCATGCCCCGCCCCTCGAGGTCCTTCATGACCCGGCTGACCATCTCGCGCGAAGCGCCGACGACCTTGGCCAGATCCTGGCGCGAGACCTTGTTGCGGATGACCTTGATCTCGCCGTCCATCTCGGACATGTCGAGCAGGGTGCGGGCGACCCGGCCGTAGACGTCGAGCAAGGCGAGCGACTCGATCTGGCGGTCGGCGCTGCGCAGGCGCTGGACGAGGCCGCGCATGATCGCGTACGACAGGCTCGAGTTCTCGGGCAGGCAACGCGCGAACTCGGCGCGGCCGAGGATCAGCATGTCGGTCTGGACCTCGGCCCGCACCGTCGCCGAGTGCGGCTCGTTGTCGATCAGGCTCATCTCGCCCACGTAGTCGCCGGACTGGAGGACCGCCAGGATGACCTCGCGGCCGCGCGAATCGGCAGTGAGGACGCGGGCGCGTCCGGTGAGCAGGATGAAGAGCGCGTTGGACTTCTTGCCATGCTCGACGACGATCTCGCCGCGCCTGAACCGCCTCTTGACGACGCTGTCGGCGATGCCTTGCGCCTGCTCGTTCGTCAGCAACGAAAAGAGCGGAACGCGCCGGATGAGATCGAGGTTCGAGAGCATCGCCATCTGAAGGGCCTTTCTGGTTGCGGGCGCAGCCGCGCTGACGTGCCAAACATCGCACGACGCACGGTGTCGCTATTGTCACCATTACGAGCGTTGATGCCACCCGGATCGGCCCCCATGTCAGACTTGCGGCGCCGCTGCCACACACAACCCCACTCCACGTCGCCATGGTCTTGCCAACTCATCATGCCGGTGTCCTCATCCTCGGCTCCGGACCGGCCGGCTACACGGCGGCGATCTACGCCGCGCGCGCCAACCTGAAGCCGATGCTCGTCACGGGCATCGCGCAGGGCGGCCAGCTCATGACGACGACGGACGTCGACAACTGGCCGGCCGATGTCGACGGCGTGATGGGCCCCGACCTGATGCAACGCTTCCTCAAGCACGCCGAGCGCTTCGACACGAAGGTGGTCTTCGACCACATCAACGAGGTCGAGCTCGGCAAGCGCCCGTTCGTCCTGCGCGGCGACTCCGCGCACTACACCTGCGACGCGCTCATCGTCGCCACCGGCGCCTCGGCCAAGTACCTCGGCCTCGCCTCGGAGCAGGCGTTCATGGGCCGCGGCGTGAGCGGCTGCGCGACCTGCGACGGCTTCTTCTATCGCGGCCAGGAAGTGTGCGTCGTCGGCGGCGGCAACACCGCGGTCGAGGAGGCGCTCTATCTCTCGAACATCGCCTCGAAGGTCCACGTCATCCACCGCCGCGACAAGTTCCGCGCCGAAGCGATCCTCGTCGACAAGATGATGGCGAAGGTGGCCGACGGGAAGATGCAGCTGCACCTCTGGTCGACGCTCGAGGAGGTGCTGGGCGACGAGAAGGGCGTCAACGGCGTGCGGATCCGCAGCACGACGGACGCGTCGACCGCCGAGCTCGCGGTCACCGGCTGCTTCATCGCCATCGGCCACCAGCCGAACACCGACATCTTCAAGGGCCAGCTCGAGATGCGAGACGGCTACATCCTGACCCGGAGCGGGCTTGACGGCCTGGCGACGATGACCAGCGTCCCCGGCGTGTTCGCCGCCGGCGACGTCCAGGATCACGTCTACCGGCAGGCGATCACCAGCGCCGGGACGGGCTGCATGGCGGCACTCGACGCCCAGCGTTTCCTCGAGCAGGCCTGAGGAAGGGCAAACCCACGTCGCACCGCTATAATGGCGGGCTTTGCCGCGATGGCCGCACGTCGACCGCGCAGGCACCCTCTCACAAGCTAGTCACGGAGAAGCGTCATGGCACGCGTCTGTCAGGTTACGGGCAAGCGCCCGATGGTCGGGAACAACGTGTCCCACGCCAACAACAAAACGAAGCGCCGCTTCCTGCCCAACCTGCAATACCGCAGGTTCTGGGTGGAAGGCGAGAACCGCTGGGTGCGCCTGCGCATCTCGAACGCGGCCCTGCGTCTGATCGACAAGGTCGGCATCGAGCAGGTCGTCGCCGACCTGCGCGCGCGCGGCGAAATCTAAGGAGCAGCGACCATGGCAAAAGGTGGACGCGAGAAGATCAAGCTCGAATCGAGCGCCGGCACCGGTCATTTCTACACGACCGACAAGAACAAGAAGACGACGCCGGAAAAGCTCGAGATGATGAAGTTCGATCCGAAGGCACGCAAGCACGTGACCTACAAGGAAACGAAGTTGAAGTGATGCTGCGCTGAAGCGACGCTGAATCCAATCGGGGTCGCTGCGCGACCCCTTCTCTTTCAGTCGCATGCAATAAGGGTCGCCACGGCGACCCTTATTGTTGGGCTCGACCGAGCGCTACGCGTGCGCAGCGCGCAGGCGCAACGCGAAGTCCTGCAGCGCGGCGATGCCGCTCTCCTCGGCCTTGCGCAACCACGCCTGCAGGTCGGCGACGAGCTGCTCGGCGGACACGTTGGTGCGCGTCCAGAGCATGCGCAGCTCCTCGCGCATCGCGACGAGCTTGGCGAGATACGGGCTCGACGCCAGCGCGCCGGCGACATGCGCCTTGGCGTCGTTAGGGATCTTGTCGTCGTCGCGGTGCAGCCAGCGACGCGCCAGGCGCAACTGGGCCAGGCGGCCGGCCGTTTCGCCTTCGCCCTTCAGGCGCGCGATCTCGGCGCGGCTGGCGCGACGGAGGCTGCGCGCGTAATTGGCCATCACCTCGTAGCGGTTGGCGATGATCGCCTCGAGCGTCTTGTCGTCGGCGACCGGCTTGATGGCCCCGAGCTTGAGCTGGGGCGCGGTCTTGCGCACCGTCGCCAGTCCGAGCGTCTCGAGCGCACGGATGTACACCCAGCCGATGTCGAACTCGTGCGGCTTCACCGACAGCTTGGCCGAGGTCGGATAGGTGTGATGGTTGTTGTGCAGCTCCTCGCCGCCGATGACGATGCCCCACGGCAGCACGTTGCGGCTCGCGTCCGGCGCCTCGAAGTTGCGGTAGCCCCAGTAGTGGCCGATGCCGTTCACGATGCCGGCGGCCGTGATCGGGATCCAGAGCATCTGCACGGCCCAGACGGTCGCCCCGATGGCCCCGAACAGGAAGAGGTCGGCGATCAGCATCAGGCCGACGCCCTGCCAGCTGAAGCGGGTGTAGAGGTTGCGCTCGATCCAGTCGTCGGGCGTGCCGCGGCCGTACTTGGCGAGCGTTTCCTGGTTCTTGGCCTCGCTGCGATACAGCTCGCTGCCTTGCAGCAGCACGGTCTTGATGCCGCGCGTCTGCGGGCTGTGCGGATCCTCTTCGGTCTCGCACTTGGCGTGGTGCTTGCGGTGGATCGCGACCCACTCCTTGGTCACCATGCCCGAGCCGAGCCAGAGCCAGAGGCGGAAGAAATGCGACGGAATGGCATGCAGGTCGAGCGCCCGGTGGGCCTGCGCGCGATGCAGGAAGATGGTCACCGCGGCGATCGTGATGTGCGTGGTGATCAGCGTGTAGGCGACGATCTCCCAACCGCTGAAGCCGGAGAAGCCGTGGCCGAGCCACTGCACCAAGGCATCGAAAACCGAGATCAGCACGTCCATCCGTTGCCTTTTTCCACTGTTATCTGAAGAACATCGATTCTATTCGATCGGACCCGGTAGATACCCCTAATAACCAACGGATATCGCGCAGATTTCGTGATGTGAGGGCGCTCGACCCCAGTTCAACGACGCTCCCAGAGCGCCGCGAAGAAACCGTCGGTTGCATGACGATGCGTCCAGAGACGAAGTTCGTCGCCGCTGACGAGCGTCCCGGCGTGCTCCACCTGGGCTCGCTGCAGCGCCGCGGAGGCCGGCATGCGAACGAACTGCGCGCCGCTCGCGCTGTCGAAGTCGCGTGCCACCGCCTCGCCTTCTGGGTCGAGCACGCTGCAGGTCGCATAGACCAGGCGGCCGCCCGGTTTCAGCAGGCGCGCGGCGGCGGCGAGGATCGCGATCTGCGTCGGCACCAGCGCGGCCACCGTCTCCGCGCTCTGGCGCCACTTGAGGTCGGGATTTCGGCGCAGCGTTCCCGAGCCGCTGCACGGCGCGTCGACGAGGACGCGGTCGATCTTGCCTGCGAGGCGCTTGACGCGGTCGTCGCGCTCGTGCGCGATCTGCGCCGGATGGACGTTGGCCAGGCCGCTGCGCGCCAGGCGCGGCTTCAGCGCGGCCAGGCGTTGGCCGGAGATGTCGAAGGCGTAGAGGCGGCCGGTGTTGCGCATCTGAGCGCCGAGGGCGAGCGTCTTGCCGCCGGCACCGGCGCAGAAGTCGACCACCATCTCGCCGCGCCGCGCGCCGAGGAGCAGCGCGAGGAGCTGGCTGCCTTCGTCCTGCACCTCGACCAGCCCCTGCTCGAAGACGTCGGTCTTCTGCAGCGCGGGCTTCCCCGCGACGCGGATGCCGAGCGGCGAATGCGGCGTCGGCGCGGCATCGAAGCCGGCGCTGCGCAGGCGCTCGAGGACGTCGTCGCGATTCGCCTTGAGGGCGTTGACGCGCAGGTCGAGCGGCGCCGGCGTGTCGGTCGCCGCGACCCAGTCCCAGAACTCGTCGCCGAGGCGCTCGTGCAAGGGCACGGCGAGCCAGTCGGGCAGGTTGTGGCGCAGCCGCTCGGGCAGCGCGCCGAGGTCGAAGGCGCGGCAGCGTGCCAGCCACTCGCGCTCGCGCTCGTCGAGCGCGGCGTTGAGCACGCCGGCGTTGCCTTGCCACACCAGGAGGGCAAGGCGCCGATCGATCTCGCCGCGGCCCCCGTTCGCCGAGCTCGCGAGGTGGCGCCAGAGCGGGAGCTTTCGCAACAGCGCGAAGGCGCCGTCGGCGAGCAGGTGGCGATCGCGAGCGCCGAGCGCGCGCTGCTCGCGGAAGAAGTCCGCGACGACACGGTCGGCCGGATGCTCGAAGCCCAGCACGCGATGCACGAGCTCGGTCTGCGCCTCGAGCAGGGCGGTCGGATGCATGCGCGGATTATCCTTGCCGCTTCGCGACGATCGCCTCGCGCGCCGGCCATGGCCTTCCCTCCCCTGCACGAAGCGCCATGACGCGCGCCGCACCGACCACGCTCGCCGGACCGACGGCGCGCCTCCTCGCCCACCGCCGGCTCCTTCTGTGCGCGCTCGCCGGCGCGCTGGTCGGCTTCTTCTGGCCTGGCATCGACACCGCGACGGCCCGCGCGCTGGTCGGCTGGAACGTGCTCGTCTGGCTCTACCTCGTCTGGGTCGCCGTCGCCCTCGCCGGCGCCGACTCGGGCCACATCAAGCGACTCGCGCTGGCGCAGGCGGAGAGCGCCGGCATCGCGCTGGCTATCGTCGTGGCGGCGGCGATGATGAGCCTCGTCGTGCTCGTCTTCGAGCTGCTCGCCGCCAAGGCCGCCGGGCCGCAGCACATGCTGCCGCATCTCGTCTTCGCCTTCGTGAGCGTGGTCGGCTCGTGGCTTCTGCTGCCGACGCTGTTCGCGCTGACGTACGCGAGCGCGTATTACGGTCCCAACCCCGACCGCGGCCTCGCCTTCCCCGAATCGCCCAAGGGGTTCGAGCCCGACCACACCGACTTCCTGTACTTCTCGTTCACGATCGCGGTCACCGCGCAGACGTCGGACGTCGGCGTGACGACGCGATCGATGCGGCGCCTGGTGCTCGCGCAGTCGCTGCTGTCGTTCCTGTTCAACACGACGATCCTGGCGTTCTCGATCAACGCCGCGGCGAGCTTCTTCTAGCGCGCCGGCTCCGGCAGGAGCAGCTGCGAGACGCCGTCGCGATGGCGCACGATGCCGTCGCGGCGCTCGAGGCGGTCGGCGACGAGCCAGGCGATCGCGCGCGGGTACAGGCGATGCTCCGCGGCGAGCACCCGCGCCGACAGCGCCGCCTCGTCGTCGCCGGCGAGCACCGGCACCACCGCCTGCGCGACGATCGGCCCGTGGTCGAGCTCGGCGGTGACGAAATGGACGCTCGCGCCGCTCGCCTTGCAGCCGGCCTCGATCGCGCGCCGATGCGTCTCGAGCCCGGGGAACGCCGGCAGCAGCGAAGGATGGATGTTGACGAGCCGGCCGTCGAAGCGCCGCACGAACGCGGCGCCGAGGATGCGCATGAACCCGGCCAGCGCGACGATGTCGGCGCCGTGGCGCTCGATGCGCTCGGCGAGCGCGTCGTCGAAGGCGTCGCGGGTCGTGAAGGCGCGGTGATCGACGACCTCGGTCGCGATGCCGCGCTCGGCGGCGAATGCCAGCCCGGCCGCGTCGGCGCGATTGCTGACGACGGCGGCGATGCGCGCGTCCCAGCGCTCGTCGGCGCACGCTCGCACGATCGCCTCCATGTTGGAGCCGCGACCCGAGATGAGGATGACGATGTTCTTCATCGGCGCGCGCAGTGTATCGGCGCGGCCGGTCGCGATACCTACAATCAGCCGCTTTTGCCGGCCTGCCGTCGATGAGCGATCAACCCCCTGCGCAGCGCAACGACGCGCCGTCCGTGAGCGAGGGCGAGGCCGTGACCTCGCGCCGCCGCGTCCTCTCCGGCATGCGGCCGACGGGAGCGATGCACCTCGGCCACTGGCACGGCGCGCTCAAGAACTGGGTGCGGCTGCAGGACGAGTACGAATGCTTCTTCTTCGCCGCCGACTGGCACGCGCTGACGACGCACTACGAAGAGCGCGAGGTGATCGAAAGCTCGGTCTACGAGATGGTCACCGACTGGCTCGCCGCGGGCCTCGACCCCGACAAGGCGACGCTGTTCATCCAGAGCCGGCTGCCCGAGCACGCCGAGCTGTTCACGCTGCTGGCGATGGGGACGCCGCTCGGCTGGCTCGAGCGCATGCCGACCTACAAGGACCAGATGGAGCGGCTCAAGGACCGCGACCTCGCCACCTACGGCTTCCTCGGCTACCCGCTCCTGCAGGCGGCCGACATCCTGATCTACAAGGCGGCGTACGTGCCGGTCGGCGTCGACCAGGCGCCGCACGTCGAGATCACGCGCGAGGTCGCGCGCCGCTTCAATCACCTGTACGGCCGCGAGCCCGACTTCGACGATCTCGTCAAAGCCGCGCTCAAGAAGCTCGGCAAGGACCGCGCGAAGGAGTTCGAGACGGCGCGACAGGCCTACCGCGAGGGCGGCGACGCCGCGGCGCTCGAGCGCGGCCGCGCGATCATCGCCGCGAGCGCATCGCTCGGCGCCAGCGACCGCGAGCGCCTCGAAGGCCACCTGCGCGGCACCGGCAAGACGATCCTGGTCGAGCCCGACGTCCTCCTCACCGAGACGTCGAAGCTCGTCGGCCTCGACGGCACCAAGATGAGCAAGAGCTACGGCAACGCGATCGCGATGCGCGAGGAACCGGTCGAGGTGACGCGCAAGATCCGCCACATGCAGACCGATCCGGCGCGCGTGCGCCGCAGCGATCCGGGCGATCCCGAGAAGTGCCCGGTCTGGCAGCTGCACAAGGTGTACTCGAACGAGGAGACCCGGGCCTGGGTCGTCGCCGGCTGCACGACGGCGGCGATCGGCTGCCTCGACTGCAAGCAGCCGGTCATCGAGGCGATCCTGCGCGAGCAGGCGCCGTGGCGCGAGCGCGCCGAGCCGTACCTGACCAACCCGAAGCGCGTGCACTGGATCGTCGAGGTCGGCACCGAGCGGGCGCGCACCGTGGCGCGCGAGACCATGCGCGAAGTTCGCGACGCGATGGGGCTGTCCTACTAGCGACCGGCGTCACGCCGGACGCCGCCTGCGGTCGCGGGCCGCGACGGCGTCAGTGGCGCGCTGCGCGCCGGTGCTTCGCCGGCGCCGCGGCGGGCGGCCCCGCCTTGCTGCCGATCCGGCTCTCGGTGCCCGCGAAGAGGCGCTTGATGTTCGCGCTGTGGCGCCAGATCAGGAGCCCGGAGATCAGGAGCAGCGCGAGCGCGATCGCGTCGGGCCCGTCGGTGAGGACATGCCAGAAGGGCGCGAACACGGCCGCGACGATCGAGGCCAGCGACGAGTAGCGGAAGAACACGGCGATGATGAGCCACGTCGCCAGCGTCGCCGCGCCGAGCAGCGGATCGATGCCGAGCACGGCGCCGGCCGCCGTGGCGACGCCCTTGCCGCCCTGGAATCGGAAGAACACCGGCCACAGGTGGCCGAGGAACGCAGCGAGAGCGACGAGCGCGACCGTGCCCTCGCCCAGGCCGTGCGCCGGGCCGAAGCGCACGACCAGCGCGACCGGCAGATAGCCCTTGAGCGCATCGAGCACGAGCGTCAGGATCGCCGCCGACTTGCTGCCCGAGCGCAGCACGTTGGTCGCGCCGGGATTGCCGGACCCATACGTGCGCGGGTCGCCCAGGCCCATGGCGCGGCTGACGATGACCGCGAACGACAGCGACCCGACCAGGTAGGCGGCCAGCCCGGCAAGCCAGGGAAGGAACGAAGCGAGTGTCATCTGCGGCGACCGGGGCGCGAGGCGATGAGCGATTCTGCGCTGCTCAGATCGCGCACGATACGGGCGTGGCCCCGAGCAGCTCGGTCACAACCCGGGGAACGATGCCGACCAGGTAGCCTCTGCGCCCGCCGTTGATGAAGATGCGCTCGAGGGCGAGGACGGTCGCTTCGACGTAGACCGGCATCGCCTTGCGGGTCGCGAACGGCGACGTGCCGCCGACCTGGTAGCCGCTGGCCCGCTCGGCCGCATCCGGAGTACACGGCTCGATGCTCTTGGTGCCGATCGCACGCGCCAGGTTCTTGGTGCTGACCTGACGGTCGCCGTGCATCAGCACGATCAGCGGCTCGCCCTTCTCGTTCTGCATCACGAGCGTCTTGACGACCGCGTGCTCGTCGACGCCGAGCTGGCGCGCCGACTCGGCGGTGCCGCCGTGCTCGAGGTACTCGTAGACGTGCTCGCTGAAGCTGATGCCGGCGCGCCGCAGGGCGTGCGTCGCCGGGGTCTCGCTGACGTGCGCGGTCTTCTTGGCCATGAGGGGGAGCCCGGGCGCGATTCTGCCGCGCCGGGCGCCCGCCTCAGAACGTCGCCGGCTCGTCCGAGGGCTCTGCGCCGCGTTCGAGCGCCGCGGCGGCGGACGGCACCGAGGGGTCCGCCTCCGCTGGCGCCGAAGGGTCTGCCCCCGCCGCGCGGTGAAGGTGGTCGTCAATCGAGGTCGCCGACGAGTCCGACCCCGCGGCCGACCGCTTCCAGGGATCGCGCCACTCGACGCGGTGCGGGAAAGCGGGCGAGGCCGGCGCGACGAGGGCGAGCGCCGGGCCGGCCTCGGCGTGCTGCACCGGGATCGCGGCCGGCGGGTGCTTCTTGAGCACCACGCCGGCGGTGACGGCCGCCGTGGCCGTGGTGATGACAAGGGTGACGAGGAGGCGCCGCGCGTGGCGCCGGTCGCTGGAAGGCGAGGATGGGGTCATGTCCGTTCTCCGATCGCAAGAGGGACCTGTCGCCAGGTGCGTGACGGTCTCGTTCGACCGGTCCCGCGACACGAATGAAACCTCCCGCTGTCCCCGCTGTCACCCTCAACAAGAGGGAAGTGCTCGCGCCTTCCCCCGTCAGGGCGACGACCCGCCCGGCGCGCCCGACCCCGGCGACGCCTCGCTCGCCGCGCCGTCGATCGGCGGCGGAAGCGTCTGGCACTCCTCGAACACGCGGATCGTGCAGTGCGAGCAGATGCCGCGGTCGAGGCGGTCGAAGATCGTCGCGATGGCGATCCGCTTGGCCGGGAAGATGTGGTCGGTGCCGAGCTCGGCCATGAAGCCGGTCTTCTGCCAGAGCTCGAGCACCGGCGCGCGCGGACGGTGGAAGTAGAGATCGCCGCCGACGCTGCGGCGCGTGATCATCTCGGCGCGCCACATGTCGGCGGCGGCGAGATCGATGAAGTTCATGCTCTTCGACATCACGAGCAGGTGCTTGGGCGAGTTCGCCGGCGCGCGCAGGTCGCGCAGCAGGTCGCTGACGTGCGAGACCGCGCCGAAGTACACCTCGCCTTCCATGCGGATCATCTTGAGCTGCGGGCATTCCGGCAGCGGCTCGGGAACGTCGCTGCGGACGACGAACGGCCGCGCCGCGCCGATGCCGTCGAAGCCCATGATGCGAATGGCCGGCTTCGACGTGCGGTAGAGGAACGTCACCAGCGAGAGGATGGTGCCGAGCAGGATCGCGACCTCGAGCCGGATCGAGACCGTCGCGACGAAGGTCGCCGCGGCGACCGCGAAGTCCTGGCGGCTGAAGCGCCAGAGCTGGCGCCAGCTGGCGACGTCGAAGAGCGACCACGAGACGAGCAGCAGCAGGGCCGAGATCGCCGCCATCGGGATCAGCGCGAGCAGCGGCGCGGTCGCTCCGGCGAGCAGCAGCAGCCAGAGCGAGGCGAACACGGCGGCGAGCGGCGTTCGCGCGCCGGCCTCGAGGTTGGGAAACGACCGGTTCAGCGATCCGCACGACACGTACGACGAGAACAGTCCGCCGACGATGTTCGACAAACCCTGGCCGCAAAACTCCCGGTTCGCATCGATGTGCTGGCCCGATCGTGCCGCGACCGCCTTGGCGATCGAGATCGACTGGCCGAGGGCGACGATCGTCAGCGCGAAGGCGATGCCGACCAGGTCGGGAAGCAGGCGCAGGTCGAGTGTCGGCAGGGTGAGATGCGGCCAGATCGCCGGAATCGCCCCGACCACCGCGACCCGCTGCGCGCCGCCCGAGAGGCGGTCGATGGCGAATGCCAGCGCGGTCGCGGCGACCAGCCCGAGCAGCATGTGCGGAGCTCGCGGCAGCCAGCGCTTGAGCGCCAGCGATGCGGCGACCGTGAAGACGCCGACGGCGAGCGCGGCCGGCGCGACGCGCCCGACGTTGGCCTGCAGGTGCTCGCCGAGGGCGACCAGGCGGTGCGCCGTCGGCGCTGGCAGGCCGAGCAGGTCGGGCAGCGCGTAGACGGCGATCAGCGCCGCCGCCCCGCCCATGAAGCCGCGCAGCGCCGCGGGCGAGATGAAGTTGGCGATCGTGCCGAGTCGAAGCGCACCGATCAGGAATTGCATGATGCCGACGAGCACGGTGACGGCGAGCGCGAGCGCGATGTACTCGGGCGAGCCGACGACGGCCAGCGGCGCGAGCGTCGCGAACAGGGCGAGCGAGTTCGCGTTGGTCGGGCCGGAGACGACGTGCCAGCTCGATCCGAACAGCGCCGCGACGATGCACGGGACGACCGCGGTGTACAGGCCGTACTCGGGCGGCAGGCCCGCGAGCGTCGCGAACGCGATCCCCTGCGGCAGGACCAGCAGCGCCCCGAGCACGCCGGCGACGACGTCGGCGCGAAGGCTCGTGCGATCGACGCGATGGACCCAGGATCCGAAGACGCGCGCAGCGAGCTGGTTCACTGCCGTCGATTATCCGACGCTGGCCAGGGGCGCCGGCCGGCGACCCGCTGCGATCGCGATCGGCGGGTCGCGCCGCCGGCCCGACCGATCGAGACTATCGGGCGCCGCCGCTCGCCTTCGAGACGTAGCGTGCCAGCGCGCGCATCTGCTCGTCGCTGAGGCTCGCGCGGAACGACGGCATGGCGCCGATGCCGCTCTTGAGCGCAGCGACGACGCGATCCGGCTCGGGCTGCAGATCGTCGAACGACGGACCGATCGCGCCGGTGGCGCCGGCATCCTTGAGCGTGTGGCAGGTCGCGCAGGGCGGCACCGCGCCGGTGTTGAAAAGCGTCTTGCCGAGCGCCATCAGCGCCGCGTCGTCGTCGGCGGCGTGCGCCGTGGCGAGCGCCAGGACCGCCAGCCCGGCGCCGATCGCCAGCCGGAGCGCTCGCATCGCGACTTCCCGTCGCATGCGGCGTCTCAAACGACGCTCAGCATCACGGCCGGGTCGCGCCAGCTGTTGTTGCTGTAGCCGTGCACGTTCTCGAGCCGCTGCTCGGGCTGCACGTTGCCTG
>DATIDZ010000118.1:0-7703 GCA_035456045.1 Caldimonas sp. | reverse complement strand
TACGACGCCTCGCGCGGGGGCGAGCCGGTGCGGATCGAAGCGCCGATCGGTCTCGACGGCGTCTCGCGCATCGGCCAGGCGCTCGACCTGCCGCTCGCCGTCAAGGGCCGCTGGCTTCGCCCCGACACGTTCGAGCTCGTCTCGCACCAGGTCACCCAAGGGATCGTGACGACGGCGACGATGACCTTCCGCGGCAAGGAGGCCGACATCGGCTTCTCCTCCAACCAGGGGTTCACCGTCCGACTGCACGCCCTCGCCGCCGATTGACGAAGAGGCGCCCGCGATAATCGGTGCGATGGAGATTGCGCCGCGGGCGGAGAAGAGCGACCCCGAGGCGACGATCGTCCGCCTCGACAACGGCGTTCGCGTCGTCGCCATTCCGCTTGCGCACCTGCAGAGCGTCAACGTCAGCGTGTTCGTCCGCACCGGCAGCAGCCACGAGGGCCGGCGCCTGAACGGCATCAGCCACTTCGTCGAGCACATGGCGTTCAAGGGAACGCACACGCGAAGCTGCCAGCAGATCAACCTCGACGCCGAGCGCCTCGGCGCCGACGTCAACGCGCACACCGACAAGGACCACACGGCGTATCACATGCGCGGCCTCGCCGTCGACGCGCCGAGCTTCGTCGCGATGCTCGGCGACATCGTCCGCAACAGCAGCTTCCCCGAGGCCGAGCTCGAGCGCGAGCGCCAGGTGATCCTGCACGAGCTCATCGAGGACGAGGAGGACGTGCTGTCGACCGCCGACAAGCTGTTCGACCGTCTCTCCTACGGCAGCCACCCGATCGCCCAGCCCGTGATCGGCAGTCGGCTGACGATCCAGCACATCGGCCGCGCCGACCTGCTCGACTACGTCGGCCGCCAGTACACCGGCGCCAACGTCGTCGTCGGCGTCGTCGGCCGCTTCGATGCCGAGGCGGTCGCGGCCGCGGCCGAGGCGGCGTTCGCCGCCATGCCGGCCGGGCGCGAGAACCTCGTCGACGTGCCGGCTTACGTCGGCGGCGTCGCCTCGCGCGTCCAGTCCGGGTACAGCCAGACCAACGTCGTCCTCGGCTATCCGATCGCCTCGTCGCGCGACGACGACCACGCCGGCACCGTCGCCGCGGCGCTGTTCGGCGAGGGCATGAGCTCGCCGCTGATGGACGAGATCCGCGAGCGGCGCGGGCTCGTCTACTACGCCTCGTGCGCGGCCGAGGTCAACGAGCTGTGCGGCCGGTTCGTGATCGAGGCGTCGACGTCGCCGACGCAGCTCGACGAGTTCCTGGCCGAAGTCCGGCGCCTGCTCGAGGCGCGCGCCGGATCGATCGAGCCGGCCGAGCTCGAGCGCGCGCGCCGCCAGATCGCGGTGCGAACGCTGCGCGCGCAGGAGCGTCCGACGCGCCGCCTCGAGGACGCGGCGCTCGACCTGTTCGTTCACGGCCGGGTCCGTTCGCGCGCCGAGCTGCTCGCGCGCGTCGACGCCGTCGGTCGCGAAGACGTTCGCGCGGTGTTCGCCCGCATGCTGGACGCGCCACCGGCGCTGGCGATCGCCGGCCGCATGAAGAAGGGCGCGAGCGAGCGTGCCCGCGAGCTGTTCGCGATCCGGTCGCGCTGAGGTTCGCCGGCCGGTGTCAGTGATTACCCGGTTCATTGACTGCGGTCAACAGACGAACTCGGGCGCCGGTCGGATAGTCGAAGCAGGGCCAAGACCGACGCGAGTCCCGGCCACGAGAACAACAGCGCGACCCACGAACCACGAGGCGCCCGGCCAGCCGAGTCGCCCATCCGTCAGGAGACAAGCCATGACCGCCACTCGCCTCAGCGTCCGACATCCCGTCAAGTCCCGCCGCGTCGCGGCCGCTGCCCTGCTCGCCGCCTGCGCGGGCGCCGGCCCCGCCGTCGCCGCATGGGAGCCGACCAAGCCGGTCGAGTTCGTCGTCCCTGCCGGAACCGGCGGCGGCGCCGACCAGATGGCGCGCCTGATCCAGGGGATCATCGTCAAGCACAAGCTGATGAAGGAGTCGGTGATCGTCGTCAACAAGTCCGGCGGCGCGGGCGCCGAAGGCTTCCTCGACGTCAAGGGCGCCAAGGGCGACCCGAACAAGATCATCATCACCCTGTCGAACCTGTTCACGACGCCGATGGCGACCGGCGTGCCCTTCAACTGGAAGGACATGACGCCGGTGTCGATGATGGCGCTCGACCAGTTCGTGCTCTGGGTCAACGCCGAGAAGCCGTACAAGACGGCGGCCGACTACATCGCCGCGGTCAAGGCCGCGGGGCCGAACAAGATGAAGATGGGCGGCACCGGCTCGAAGCAGGAAGACCAGATCCTGACCGTCGGCATCGAGAAGGCGACCGGCACCAAGTTCATCTACGTGCCGTTCAAGGGCGGCGGCGAGGTCGCGGTTCAGCTGGTCGGCAACCACATCGATTCGACCGTCAACAACCCGATCGAGGCCGTCGCCCAGTGGCGCGCCGGCCAGCTCCGACCGCTCTGCGTCTTCGACGACCACCGCATGCCGTACAAGGCCAAGGTCACCGAGAAGGAGTCGTGGGGCGACATCGCGACCTGCAAGGAGTCGGGCATCCCGACCGACTACGTGATGCTGCGCGGCATCTTCATGGCGCCGGGCGTGACGCCCGAGCAGACGGCGTTCTACGTCGACCTGCTCAAGAAGGTGCGCGAGACGCCCGACTGGAAGGACTTCATGGAGAAGGGCGCCTTCAACACCACCGCGATGAGCGGCGCCGAGTTCCGGGCCTGGCTCGAGAAGGCCGAGGCGATGCACAAGCAGCTGATGACGGAAGCCGGCTTCCTGGCCAAGTGATGAGCGAGGCGCGCCCCGACTCCGGCGTGGCGCCGCAGCCCGTGCTGGCGAGGAACTGCACGGTCGACGCCGTCGTCGCCGCGGTCCTCTTCCTGGTCGGCGCCGTGGTCGTCGTCCAGGCGCGCGCGCTCGGCGCCGGCTGGACGAGCGACGGCCCGGGCTCCGGCTACTTCCCCTTCTACATCGGCCTGATCCTGTGCATCGCCAGCGCGGGGATCCTGTTCCAGGCCGTCTTCTCGAAGAAGCGCGACACCGGCGCGTTCGTCGATCGCGAGCAGCTCGTGCGCGTCCTGTCGGTGTTCGTGCCGGCGATCTTCTACGTCCTCGCCATCGTCTTCATCGGCATCTATGTCGCCTCGGCGATCTACATCGCCGTCTTCATGATCGTCCTCGGCAAGTACCCGGCGTGGAAGGCCGCGCTCATCGGCGTCCTCGTCAGCGCCGCGTTCTTCGCGATGTTCGAGGTCTGGTTCAAGGTCCCGCTCTACAAGGGAAGCCTCGACCTGCTGGCCTTCCTCGGCTATTGAGTGTGTCTCTTGCCGTCGCGCTGTTGATCCGTCCCCGGAGAGCGAGCCCGAATGGTTGAACTGAATTCGCTGCTCCAGGGCTTCGCCGTCGTCCTGACGCCGATGAACATCGGCCTGATGTTCGTCGGCATCACGCTCGGCGTGCTGATCGGCGTGCTGCCGGGGCTCGGCGGCGCGAACGGCGTCGCCATCCTCCTGCCGCTGACCTTCACGATGTCGCCGACGTCGGCGATCGTGATGCTCTCGTGCATCTACTGGGGCGCGCTTTTCGGCGGCGCGATCACCTCGATCCTGTTCAACATCCCGGGCGAGCCGTGGTCGGTCGCCACCACGTTCGACGGCTATCCGCTGGCGCAGAAGGGCCAGGCCGGCCAGGCCCTCACGGCGGCGTTCACGTCGTCGTTCATCGGCGCGCTCGTCGCGGTGCTGATGATCACCTTCCTGGCGCCGATGGTCGCCAAGTTCGCGCTGCGCTTCGGCGCGCCCGAGTTCTTCGCCGTCTACCTCCTCACCTTCTGCAGCTTCGTCGGCATGGGCAAGGGGTCGCCGTTCAAGATACTCGTCTCGATGGCGCTCGGCTTCGCGCTCGCCGCCGTCGGCATGGACACCGTCACCGGCCAGCTGCGCATGACCTTCGGGCAGGCCGAGCTGATGCGCGGCTTCGATTTCCTGATCGCGGTCATCGGCCTGTTCGGCATCGGCGAGATCCTGCTGTCGATGGAAGAGGGGCTGGCGTTCTCCGGCAAGGCCGCGCGAATCAACCCCAAGGTGGTGTGGGAAACCTGGAAGCTGCTGCCGCGCTTCTGGGTGACCTCGGTGCGCAGCTCGCTCGTCGGGATCTGGATGGGCATCACCCCGGGCGGCGCGACGCCCGCGTCGTTCATGAGCTACGGCCTGGCCAAGAAGATGTCGCGCAACGGCTCGAAGTTCGGCACCGGCGAGCTCGAGGGCGTGGTCGCGCCGGAGACGGCGGCGCACGCCGCCGGCACGAGCGCGCTGCTGCCGATGCTCGCGCTCGGCATTCCCGGCTCGCCCACCGCGGCGGTGCTGCTCGGCGGCCTGCTCATCTGGGGCCTGCAGCCCGGGCCGCTGCTCTTCGTCGAACAGAAGGATTTCGTCTGGGGCCTGATCGCCAGCATGTACCTCGGCAACATCGCCGGCCTGATCGTCGTGCTGACGACGGTGCCGCTGTTCGCGTCGATCCTGCGCATTCCGTTCTCGATCATCGCGCCGGTGATCATCGTCATCTGCGCGATCGGCGCCTACACCGTGCACAGCGCGATGCTCGACGTCTGGTTCATGCTCGGCTTCGGCGTGGTCGGCTACCTGTTCAAGAAGCTCGACTACCCGCTCGCGCCCCTGGTGCTCGCGCTCGTCCTCGGCGACAAGGCGGAGGATTCTTTCCGCCAGTCGATGCTGGTCTCGCAGGGCGACGTCACCATCATGTGGTCCAACTCGCTGGTCGGCTCGATCACGACGCTGGCGCTCGTGCTGCTCTTCTGGCCGCTGATCTCGAAACTGCTCGCCCTGATCCGCCGGCCGAAGAAGATCGATCCGATCCTCGCCGAGCAGCCCGTCGACTGAGGCGCCCATGACCGTCATCGCACTGACCCAGGAGATGGGTTCCCTCGCCAAGGACGTCGCCGACAAGCTCGCGCACGACCTCGGCCTCGCGGTCATGCGCCACGAGGTCGTCGATCACGTCTCGAGCCGGATGCACGTGCCGACGAGCCTCATCAACAGGCTGCGCGAGGGCAAGGCCGGCGCGATCGAGCGCCTGCGCGCCGACCGCACCAGCTTCGCGGTCTACATCACGGAAGAGCTCTTCGAGGTCGCCGAGCGAGGCAACGTCGTCCTGCGCGGCTGGGGCGCGACGGCGGTGCTGCGCCCGGTGCCGCACGTCGTCTGCGTGCGCATCACCCGGCCGTTCGAGAAGCGCGTCGCCTGGCTGCAGGAGCAGCTCGGCAGCGACGAGGCCGCCCACGCCGAGGAAGAGATCCGGCGCAGCGACCGCGCCCATGCCGCGCGCATGCACGCGCAGTTCGGCGTCACCTGGGGCGACCCGCTGCTCTACGACCTCGTGCTCAACACCGACCGCGTCTCGGTCGAGAGCTGCGCCGAGCAGATCGCAGCGCTGTCGCGGCGTCCGGAATTCGCCGAGACCGACGCGTCGCGAGCGATCCTGCGCAACATGGCGCTCGAGGCGCGCGTCCGCTCGGCGCTGCGCGCCGACGGAGCGACGCAGGACGTCGACGTCACCGTCACCAGCGATGCGGGGCACGTCGTCCTGAGCGGCATGGTGCTCGATCCCGACGAGCTGCCCGCGGCCGCGCGCGTCGCCGCCGTCGTGCCAGGCGTGCTCGACGTCGACAACCAGCTGAGGGTGATGGCGAGGTCGCGCCTGTTCCCGGGCGGGCTCTAGGCGGCGCGCCGCCTGCTCAGATCTTGCCGCGCTGCTTGAGCCGGCTCAGCGTCTCGGCCGAGAGGTTCAGGTAGGCGGCGAGCTCCTTCTTCGGGATGCGTTCGGCGAGCTCGGGGTGCTTGCGCATGAAACGCCGCACGCGGCCGGGCGCGTCGAGGAGATGGAGCGTGATCGTGTGCGCCATGATCTCGCTCATCAGGCGCATGACCTCGTGCTCGAACGTCGCCTTGAATTTCGGGTGGCGGTCCATGAACGCGACCCACGTCGGCATCGGCAGCTTGGCGACGCGCGCCTTGGTCAGGCAGACGATGCTGTACGGCGTCGGCGTGTTGAGGCGCCACGCGGCGTAGCTGGTCTCGATCGCGTGCTCGTCGGCGAAGCGAAGGATCATCTCCTTGGCGTTGGCGTTGGTGACGACGCGCTTGAGCACGCCGTCGAGCACGAAGTACTGCTCCATCTCGTGCACCCCCTGGTCGAGGAGGGTCTCGCCCTTGGCGCAGTCGACGACCTGCAGGTGCGGCTCGAGCTCCTCGCGCTCGCCGTCGACCATTTCCTTGAGGACGATGTTCTGCGCGAGCTGGGCGCGGATGACGTTTCGCTCCGGATGGTTCGCGATGGCGATCGAGGGCATGGAGGAGGGCGGCGCGCGAGATCGGCGCTCGCAAACTGGAAAAGTTGACCCGGGTCAACGGTGTTCTGCGGGTCGAGTTCCTATGATAAGTCTGCGCTATTGACTCACGTTCGATCCCCAAGGAGACACCGATGTCCGCCGTCCTCAACCAGCAGCCGGGCACCGCCGCGGCGACCGACGCGCCGGCGCTCGGCGAAGGCAGCGCCAGGACCGAAGAGACGATGGATGGCTTTCATCTCGTCATCGAGGCGCTCAAGCTGAACGGCATCGACACCGTGTTCGGCCTGCCCGGGATCCCGATCACCGACCTCACGCGCAAGATGCAAGCCGAAGGCCTGCGCGTCATCTCGTTCCGCCACGAGCAGCACGCCGGCAACGCCGCCGCGGGCGCAGGCTTTCTCACCGGCAAGCCCGGCATCTGCCTCACCGTCTCGGCGCCCGGTTTCCTCAACGGGCTGACCGCGCTCGCCAACGCGACGACGAATTGCTTCCCGATGATCCTCATCAGCGGCTCGAGCGAGCGCGAGATCGTCGACCTGCAGCAGGGCGACTACGAAGAGATGGACCAGCTCGCGATCGCCAAGCCGCTGTGCAAGGCGGCGTATCGCGTGCTGCACGCCGAAGACATCGGCGTGGGCATCGCGCGTGCCATCCGCTCGGCGGTGTCGGGCCGCCCCGGCGGCGTCTACCTCGACTTTCCGGCAAAGCTGTTCTCGCAGGCGATCGATGCCGCGGCGGGCAGGCGCTCGCTCATCAAGGTCGTCGACCCGGCGCCGCGCCAGATCCCCGCGCCCGACGCGGTCGAGCGCGCGCTCGCCGTGCTGAAGGGCGCCAAGCGCCCGCTCATCATCCTCGGCAAGGGCGCGGCATACGCGCGCGCCGACGCCGAGGTCCGCGCCCTGATCGAGAAGACCGGCATCCCCTACCTGCCGATGTCGATGGCCAAGGGCCTGCTGCCCGACACGCACGAGCAGTCGGCGGCGGCGACCCGCTCGTACGTCCTCGCCGAGGCCGACGTCGTGATGCTGATCGGCGCGCGCCTGAACTGGCTGCTCTCGCACGGCAAGGGCAAGACCTGGGGCGGCGCCAACGCCGCTGATCGCAAGTTCATCCAGATCGACATCTCGCCGACCGAGATGGACAGCAACGTGCCGATCGCCGCGCCCGTCGTCGGCGACATCGGCTCGTGCGTCTCCGCGCTCGTCGCCGGCATGAAGTCGGGCTGGTCGAAGCCGCCTGCCGAGTGGACGGGTGCGATCTCCGAGCGCTGCGAGAAGAACAAGGCGAAGATGGCGCAGACCCTCGCGCTCGAT
>DATIDZ010000117.1:0-7310 GCA_035456045.1 Caldimonas sp. | reverse complement strand
ACCTCGATCGTGCCGGCGCGTGCCGTGACGTGCGGATGGCGGCGCGACTCCGCGAACGAGAGCACCGGCGCGAAGCAGGCATCGGATCCGGCGAAGACCGCTTCCCATTCGGCGCGCGTGCGCCGCGCGAAGGTCTCGGCGAAGAGAGCGCGCAGGGCGGCCCACGTCGTGCGGTCGTGCTGCGTCGCGGCGAGCGACGCGTCGAGGCCGAGCCGCTCGATCAGCTCGGCGTAGAACTTGGCTTCGATCGCGCCGATCGCGACATGGCCGCCGTCGCGCGTCGGGTAGGCGTCGTACCACGGCGCGCCCGAATCGAGGATGTTGCCGCCGCGCTCGCCGTCGCGCCACTGGCCGCCGGCGACGAGGCCGGCGAACATCGTCGCGAGCAGCGATGCGCCGTCGATCATCGCCGCGTCGACGACCTGGCCGCGGCCGCTGCCGCGCGCCTCGATCAGGCCGCAGGCGATGCCGAAGGCGAGCAGCATGCCGCCGCCGCCGAAGTCGCCGACGAGATTGAGCGGCGGCGCCGGCGCCTGGCCCGCGCGGCCGATCGAGTTGAGCACCCCGGACAGCGCGATGTAGTTGATGTCGTGGCCGGCCCGCTCGGCGAGCGGCCCCGACTGCCCCCACCCGGTCATCCGGCCGTAGACCAGGCGCGGGTTGCGCGCATGCATCTGCGCCGGACCGAGCCCGAGGCGCTCCATGACGCCGGGCCGAAAGCCCTCGATCAGCGCGTCGGCGCGCTCGCCGAGGCGCAGCGCCGCTTCGGCGCCGTGCTCGCTCTTCAAATCGAGGGTGAGCGAGTGGCGGCCGCGCATCATCAGGTCGAAGCGTCGGGCGCGCTTGACGCCGAGGCCGGGCTCGAAGGGCCGATCGACGAGGATGACGTCGGCGCCCATGTCGGCCAGCATCATCCCGGCGAACGGGCCGGGGCCGATGGCCTCGAACTCGAGGACGCGCAGGCCCGAGAGGGGACCGCGATTCATGAGGGCATCCAACGCTCGTCGGGCATCACGACGGGTCCCTCACATGTTCCTCCGGTACTGCCCGCCGACCTCGAACAGCGCATCGGTGATCTGGCCGAGCGAGCAGACGCGCACCGCGTCGATCAGGACCTCGAACACGTTGCCGTTGTCGATCACCGTCTGCTGGAGGCGGCGCAGCATCGCCGGGGCGGCCTCGGCGTGGCGGGCATGGAACGCAGCGAGCCGGGCGAGCTGGCTCTGCTTCTCCTGCTCGGTCGAGCGCTGCAGCTCGATCGGCTTGCCGCCGGCATCGCCGTGCGGGTTGCGGAAGGTGTTGACGCCGACGATCGGGTACTCGCCGGTGTGCTTGAGCATCTCGTAGTGCATGCTCTCTTCCTGGATCTTGCCGCGCTGGTAGCCGGTCTCCATCGCGCCCAGCACGCCGCCGCGCTCGCTGATGCGCTCGAACTCGGCCAGCACCGCTTCCTCGACCAGCTCGGTGAGCTCCTCGACGATGAAGGCGCCCTGGTTCGGGTTCTCGTTCTTCGCCAGGCCCCATTCGCGGTTGATGATGAGCTGGATCGCCATCGCGCGGCGCACCGAGTCCTCCGTCGGCGTCGTGATCGCCTCGTCGAAGGCGTTGGTGTGGAGCGAGTTGCAGTTGTCGTAGATGGCGATCAGCGCCTGCAGCGTCGTGCGGATGTCGTTGAACTGCACCTCCTGCGCGTGGAGGCTCCGCCCGCTGGTCTGCACGTGGTACTTGAGCTTCTGGCTGCGGTCGTTGGCGCCGTAGCGGTCGCGCATCGCCACCGCCCAGATGCGCCGCGCGACCCGGCCCATCACCGTGTACTCCGGGTCCATCCCGTTCGAGAAGAAGAACGAAAGGTTGGGCGCGAAGTCGTCGATCGCCATGCCGCGGGCGAGGTACGCCTCGACGAACGTGAATCCGTTCGAGAGCGTGAACGCGAGCTGGCTGATCGGGTTGGCACCGGCCTCGGCGATGTGGTAGCCCGAGATCGACACCGAGTAGAAGTTGCGCACCCTGTGGGCGACGAAGTACTCGGCGATGTCGCCCATTACCTTCAGCGAGAACTCGGTCGAGAAGATGCAGGTGTTCTGGCCCTGGTCTTCCTTGAGGATGTCGGCCTGCACGGTGCCGCGCACGTTCTCCTTCACCCAGGCGGCGATGCCGCCGGCCTCGTCGGCGCTCGGCTCGCGCTGCTTCTCGGCGCGGAACTCGTCGAGCTTCTGGTCGATGGCGGTGTTGATGAACATCGCCAGGATCGTCGGCGCCGGGCCGTTGATCGTCATGCTCACCGACGTGCTCGGGCTCGTCAGGTCGAAGCCCGAATAGAGCACCTTCATGTCGTCGAGCGTCGCGATGCTCACGCCCGAGTTGCCGACCTTGCCGTAGATGTCGGGCCGGAGCGCCGGGTCGTTGCCGTAGAGCGTGACCGAGTCGAACGCGGTCGACAGGCGCTTCGCGGGCATGCCGGCGGAGAGCAGCTTGAAGCGCGTGTTGGTCTTGAAGGCGTCGCCCTCGCCGGCGAACATCCGCGTCGGGTCCTCGTTCTCGCGCTTGAACGCGAACGTCCCCGCGGTGTACGGGAAGGAGCCCGGCACGTTGTCGAGCAGCAGCCACCTGAGGACCTCGCCGTCGCATTCCCACGTCGGCAGGGACACCTTCGGCACCTTGTTGCCCGAGAGCGTCGTGTGGTTGAGCGGCGTGCGGATCTCGCGGTCGCGCACCGTGTGGACGTATTCGTCCTGCGCGTAGTTGTGCCGCAGCCCCGGCCAGTCGGCGAGGAGCCGGCGCGAGCGCGGGTCGAGGCGCGCCTCGCGCTCGTCGGCGAGCGCGTTGACGGCGCCGAACGCGTTGGTCTTGTCCGGGTTGGCTTCGAACAGCATGCGCGCGCTCGCGCGCAGCTGCTGGACCTCGCGCGCGAGGCGCGACTGCGCGATCGCCGCGCGCTTGTACGCCCGCACGGCATCGACGATGTCGGCGAGGTAGCGCGTGCGCGCGGGCGGCACGATCGGCACCTGGTGCGTGCTGTGCCGCGTCTGCACCTTCGGCAGCGTTCCGGGCGCCAGCTTCAGCCCGAGCGCGGCCAGGCGCGGCACGATCGCCTGGTAGAGCGCAGTGACGCCGTCGTCGTTGAAGCGGCTCGCCATCGTGCCGAACACCGGCATCTCGTCGGGCCGCTTGGCGAACGCCTCGCGGTTTCTCTGCACCTGCTTGGCGACGTCGCGCAGCGCGTCGGCCGCGCCCTTGCGGTCGAACTTGTTGATGGCGACGAAGTCGGCGAAGTCGAGCATGTCGATCTTCTCGAGCTGGCTCGCGGCGCCGAACTCGGGCGTCATCACGTAGACCGGCACGTCGACCAGCGGCACGATCGCGGCGTCGCCCTGGCCGATGCCCGAGGTCTCGACGATGACGAGGTCGAACCCCGCCGCCTTGACCGCCGCGAGCACGTCGGGGAGCGCCGCGCTGATCTCGCTGCCGAAGTCGCGCGTCGCCAGCGAGCGCATGAAGACGCGCGCGCCGTCGCGCCAGGGGGCGATGGCGTTCATGCGGATCCGGTCGCCGAGCAGTGCGCCGCCGCTCTTCCTTCGCGACGGGTCGATGCTGATCACGGCGATCTGCAGTGCGTCGCCCTGGTCGAGGCGCAGGCGCCGGATCAGCTCGTCGGTGAGGCTCGACTTGCCGGCGCCGCCGGTGCCGGTGATGCCGATCACCGGCGTCGCGGCCGCGGCTGCCGCGGCGCGCAGCTCGTTGCGCAGCGCGGGCGCAGCGGTGCCGCTCTCGAGCGCGGTGACGAGGCGGGCGAGGGCGCGCCGCGCCGCTTCGTCGCTGCCGCGGATCGGCGCGATCGACGTCGGGGCCTGCGCCGCGAGATCGACGTCGCAGCGCATCATCATCTCGCCGATCATCCCGGCCAGGCCCATGCGCTGGCCGTCCTCGGGGCTGTAGATGCGCTCGACGCCGTACGCGTGCAGCTCGGCGATCTCGCTCGGTACGATCACGCCGCCGCCGCCGCCGAAGACGCGGATGTTCGCGCCGTCGCGGGCCTTGAGCAGGTCGATCATGTACTTGAAGTACTCGACGTGGCCGCCCTGGTACGAGCTGATCGCGATGCCCTGCACGTCTTCCTGCAGCGCCGCCGTGACGACCTCGTCGACCGAGCGGTTGTGCCCGAGGTGGATGACCTCGGCGCCCATGCCCTGCAGGATGCGCCGCATGATGTTGATCGCCGCGTCGTGGCCGTCGAACAGGCTCGCGGCGGTGACGAAGCGCACCTTGTTCGTCGGGCGGTACTCGGCCAGCGCCTTGTAGTCGGCAGAGAGCTCGGTCATGAACGCGTCCTCAGATCACCTTGATGGTCGCCAGCGCCGGGTCGCCGGGCGGATAGCGCAGCTTCAGCGCCTGCAGCGACTGCTTCACGGCGGTGGCGATCATCAGGTTGCGATGCGTCTTCGAGTCCGCCGGCACGATCGTCCACGGCGCCCAGGGCGTTCCCGTCGCGCTCACCGCTTCGGCATAGGCCGCCTGGTAGGCGTCCCAGCGCGTTCGCTCCTCGAGGTCGCCGACCGCGAACTTCCAGTGCTTGGTCGGATCGTCGAGCCGGTCCTGCAGGCGCAGGCGCTGCTCGTCCTTCGAGATGTGGAGCATGAACTTGAGGATGACGGTGCCGGTTTCGGCCAGCAGCTTCTCGAACGCGTTGATGTGCGCGAAGCGCTGTGCCGTCTCCTCGCGCGTGATCCAGCCCTTGATCACCGGAACGAGGACGTCCTCGTAGTGGCTGCGGTTGAAGATGACGATCTCGCCGGCGCCCGGCACCTTCTGATGGATCCGCCACAGGAAGTCGTGCGCTCGCTCCTCCTCGGTCGGCGCCTTCCAGGCCGCGGTGCGGACGCCGAGGGCGCTCGTCTTCGCGAAGACGCCGCGGATCGTGCCGTCCTTGCCGCTCGTGTCGGTGCCCTGCAGCACGACGAGCATCTTGAAGCGCCGGTCGGCGAAGAGCATGTCCTGCAGCCGGTCGATGTCGCCCGCCAGCGCGTCGACGGCGGCCTGGTCGGCGGCCTTCTCGCCGCTCGAGAACGGCTTGGCGTGCGGGTCGATGGCGGCGAGGTCGAAGCGGCGCGCGCCCTTGCCCGACGGCGTCTCCGGCGTCGCACCGGCGTACTGGAAGTCCGCGAGGCGCGCACCCGGTTTCTTCGCCACGATGTCTCCGCGATTCACGTCACGGCACCGCGCCGATTGACGTATACGTCAATCGCAGTGTAGCGCCGCGACAAGCGCGGACCCGGGCGCCGCGCGCGCGGGCGCCCCCCGGGGCAGGGAACGATCAGCGCTGGGCCCAGTGGCCCTGCTCGAGGTGCCACCGACCGTCGCGATGGGCCCAGCGATGCGGCTGCCACGCGTAGCCGGGCCGGCCGTGCTCGTAGTGGCCGCCGACCCAGCTGTAGCGGCCGCCGTGCCAGCCCCAGTAGCCGTTGATCCACACGGCTCCAACGAAAGGCGGCGGCGGCAGCGTCTCGTAATACGGTGCCGGCGGCGCGACGTCGGTGACGATCACTTCGCCGGCCGGCGCGTAGGCCGGGCCGTAGGTGCCGTAGGGTCGAGCGACCGGGGCGACGACGCAGCCGCAAAGCGCGGCGCCGCAGGCGGCCGCGAGGGCGAGGGTGCGGTAGGACATGGCGCAATCTCCTGGAAGAACAGGCGCCTCGGGCGCCTCATGTCCTCCAACCGGCAATCCGGATGCGCCGATGACGACGCGAGCGCCGATTTACAGTCCTTTTCGTCGCGCACACGATGGTTCGTCAAAAGCTGCATGATGGCGACCCGTCAGCGCCCGGAGAGACCATGGCCCGCTTTCTCGCTGCCCTCTGCCTGACCTTCGGGGTGGCGCTCGGCGCCGCTGCCGCATCGCCTCCGGTGTCCGAGGCCGACGCGCTCGCGGCGCGCACGATCGTCGGTGCCCAGCTGGAGGCGTTCGCGAAGGACGACGCGCAACGCGCCTTCTCGTACGCGGCCCCGTCGATCCGCGCGATGTTCCGGACGCCCGAGCGGTTTCTCGCCATGGTCCGCACCGGCTACCCGGTCGTCTATCGCCCTGCCGGAGTCACCTTCCTGATCCCGCTGCAGGTCGACGGCGATCTGCTCCAGGGCGTGCACCTCACCGATGGCGCCGGCGCCCTCTGGCTCGCCACGTACCGGCTGCAGCGCCAGGCCGACGGCAGCTGGCGCATCGCCGGCTGCGGCGTGCAGCCGGCGACCGGCAAGATGATCTGAGACGCGAGCGCGCGAGCCCATGAGCTTTCTTGCCGTCGACGTCGGCAACACGCGCCTCAAATGGGCGCTGTACGCGGCGCCGCTGCCGGGCGCCGGCATGATCGCGCACGGCGCGGTCTTCCTCGAGGCGATCGACCAGCTGGGCGAGGGCCAGTGGCGCGACCTGCCGCCGCCATCGAGCATGCTCGGCAGCATCGTCGCCGGCGAGGGCATCCGCCGGCGCACCGAGGAGCAGCTCGAGATCTGGGACGTCGAGCCGCGCTGGGTCGTGAGCGGTGCCTCGGCCTGCGGCGTCACCAACGGCTACGACCATCCGACCCGGCTCGGCGTCGACCGCTGGGTGGCGCTGATCGGCGCGCGCCATCGCATCCTCGCGCGCGGCGCGCCGCGGCCGATCCTCGTCGTCATGGTCGGCACGGCGGTGACCGTCGACGCCCTCGACACGCAGGGCAACTTCCTCGGCGGGCTGATCCTGCCCGGCTTCGGCCTGATGCTGCGGGCGCTCGAGATGGGAACGGCAGGCCTCAAGGCGCCGACCGGCGAAGCGGTGGACTTTCCGACCAACACCAGCGACGCGCTGATGAGCGGCGGCGCCGACGCGATCGCCGGTGCCGTCGAACGCATGCACCGCAAGCTGCTCAAGCGCTGCGGCCAGGAGCCGGCGCTCATCATGAGCGGCGGCGCCGCGGTCAAGCTGCAGTCGATCAGCGATCTTCGTTTCGAGACGGTCGAGACGCTGATCTTCGACGGCCTGCTGCAGCTGCAGTCGAGGCGGCTCGCCCTCTAGCGTCTGCGGCAAGCGCGGCTGCTTCAGCGCTGCAAGCGCGCGCACGTTCGCGCGCTAGAGGATATAGCGCGAGAGGTCCTCGTTCTTCGCCAGGTCGGCGAGCTTGGCATCGACGGCCGCGGCGTCGAGTCGCACCGTCTGGCCGGCGCGATTGGGCGCGTCGAAGCTCACCTCGTCGAGCAGGCGCTCCATCACCGTCGAGAGCCGGCGCGCGCCGATGTTCTCGGTGCGCTCGTTGACCTCGCAGGCGATCTGCGCCAGCCGG
>DATIDZ010000116.1:0-9251 GCA_035456045.1 Caldimonas sp. | reverse complement strand
GAGCTCGAGCTCGAGCGCGGGCGTGGGCGCGGGCGCGGGCGCCGGCTCGGCCGTGCGGGCCGCCGCAGCCGCATCGCCGAGCTCCGCGAAGGTCTTCGACTTTCCGGTCGCCGCCAGCACCGGCCGCGCCGCCTACGTCGCCGGCACCTTCGACACCAAGGGCCGCGAGCTGTACTTCCTGCGCCAGTGCCTCGAGAAGCTCGGCCTGCGCGTCGTCACCGTCGACCTCTCGACCTCGGGCAAGCCGTCGACGGCGGCGGTCCACCCGCGCGAGGTCGCGCGCCATCACCCCGACGGCGAGGCGGCGGTGTTCAGCGGCGACCGCGGCAGTGCCGTGACGGCGATGGCGACCGCCTTCGCGCGCTTCGTCACGACGCGCAGCGACCTCGGCGGCCTGATCGGCGCCGGCGGCTCGGGCGGCACCTCGCTCGCGACGAGCGGCATGCGCGCGTTGCCGGTCGGCGTGCCGAAGGTGATGGTCTCGACGATGGCGAGCGGCGACACGCGCCCGTATGTCGGCCCGAGCGACATCTGCATGATGTACTCGGTCACCGACGTGCAGGGCATCCACCGCATCAGCGAGCAGGTTCTCGCCAACGCGGCACACGCGCTGGCCGGAATGATCGCCCACCCGCCGGCGATCTCGTCGACCAGCAAGCCGGCGCTCGGCCTGACCATGTTCGGCGTGACGACGGCGTGCGTGCAGGGCGTCGTCAAGCGCCTCGAGGCCGACTACGACTGCCTCGTCTTCCATGCCACCGGGGTCGGCGGCCAGTCGATGGAGAAGCTCGCCGACTCCGGGCTCCTCGCCGGCGCCATCGACGTCTCGACGACCGAGGTCGCCGACGAGATCGTCGGCGGCGTGCTCTCCGCCGGGCCGACGCGGCTCGACGTCTTCGCGCGCCACTCGCTGCCGTACGTCGGCTCGTGCGGCGCGCTCGACATGGTGAACTTCGGCGCCTGGGACACGGTGCCCGAGCGCTTCAAGGGCAGGACGCTCTATCGCCACAACCCTACCGTGACGCTGATGCGGACGACGGTCGACGAGTGCAAGGCGATCGGCGCGTTTCTCGCCGCCAAGCTGAACGCGATGACGGGTCCGGTTCGCTTCCTGATCCCCGAGGGCGGCGTCTCCGCGATCGACCGCCCGGGTCAGCCGTTCCACGACCCCGAGGCCGACCGGGCGCTGTTCGCCACCCTGGAGGAACGCTTCCGTGGCGGCGCCGAGAAGAAGCTCGTTCGCCTGCCGCATCACATCAACGACGAAGCGTTCATCGAGGCGCTCGTCGCCGCCTGGCGCGACGTCGCCTCGCGGCCGCAAGCCGTCTCACCCGCCCGCTCCCATGCCCCGCATCGCTAGACAGACCCTCCTGAAGCGCTTCCGCGCCAAGATCGCCGCCGGCCGGCCGTTGATCGGCGGCGGCGCGGGCACGGGGCTCTCGGCCAAGTGCGAGGAGGCCGGCGGCATCGACCTCATCGTCATCTACAACTCGGGCCGCTACCGCATGGCCGGGCGCGGCTCGCTCGCCGGTCTGCTCGCCTACGGAAATGCCAACGAGATCGTCTGCGAGATGGCGCACGAGGTGCTCCCGGTCGTCAAGGACACGCCGGTGCTCGCCGGCGTCAACGGCACCGACCCGTTCATGATCGCCGACGAGTTCCTGCAGCGCTTGATCGCGCTCGGCTTCTCGGGGGTGCAGAACTTTCCCACCGTCGGCCTCATCGACGGCACGTTCCGCGCGAATCTCGAGGAGACCGGCATGGGCTACGGCCTCGAGGTCGACCTGATCGAGCGCGCGCACGCGCTCGACCTGCTGACGACCCCGTACGTCTTCAGCGAGGCCGACGCGACGGCGATGACGAAGGCCGGCGCCGACATCGTCGTCTGCCACCTGGGCCTCACGACCGGCGGCGCGATCGGCGCGCAGACGGCGCTGACGCTCGCCGACTGCGTGCCGCTGATCGAGGCGCGCGCGGCCGCGGCGCGAGCGGTGCGCGGCGACGTGATCGTGCTCTGCCACGGCGGCCCGATCGCGACGCCGGACGACGCGGCCTACATCCTCCGGCACTGCCCCTCATGCCACGGCTTCTACGGCGCGAGCTCGATGGAGCGATTGCCGACCGAAACCGCGCTCGTCGAGACGACGCGCCGGTTCACCCAGATTTCAGGAGACAGATCATGACCGGCGCCCAATTCGGCAGCTTCCTCCTCGGCCTCGTCGTCGTCGCGATCGTCGTCGCGATCGCGGTCTGGCTGCTCCACTGGCTCTACCTGCGCAGCTCCAAGGAGCGCTCGTTCGTCCGCACCGGGCTCGGCGGCCAGAAGGTCGTCCTCGACGGCGGCGCGTTCGTGCTGCCGATCGTGCACGACGTCATCCCGGTCAACATGAACACGCTGCGCCTCGAGGTGACGCGCGGCCGCGACAAGGCGCTGATCACGCGCGACCGGATGCGTGTCGACCTGATGGCCGAGTTCTACGTCCGCGTCGCCGCGCGGCCGGACGCGGTCGCCGCGGCGGCGCAGACGCTCGGCCAGCGCACGATGGAGCCCGAGCAGCTCAAGGAGCTGGTCGAGGGCAAGTTCGTCGATGCGCTGCGCACCGCGGCGGCCGAGATGACGATGGAAGAGCTGCACGAGAAGCGCGGCGCCTACGTCAAGCGCGTTCGCGAGACCGTCGCCGAGGACCTCACCAAGAACGGCCTCGAGCTCGAGTCGGTGTCGCTGACCCAGCTCGACCAGACCGGCATGGAGTACTTCAACCCGAGCAACGCCTTCGACGCCGAAGGCCTGACGCGCCTCACCGAGACGATCGAGCCGCGCAAGAAGCAACGCAACGACGTCGAGCAGGACACCCTGATCGCGATCCGCAACAAGAATCTCGAGGCCGAGAAGCTCTCGCTCGAGATCGACCGCGAGGGCGAGTACGCGCGCCTGTCGCAGCAGCGCGAGGTCGAGATCGCGCGCGCGCGCCAGCGTGCCGAGCTGATGACCGAGCGGGCGCAGCGCGAGGAGCAGGGCGAGAGCGCGCAGATCGCCGCCAAGCAGACGATCGATGCGGCGCGGATCCGCTCAGAGCAGACGATCGAGCAGGAGCGGATCGGCAAGGAGCGCGCGATCCAGGCCGCCGAGATCGAGCGCCGGATGGCGGTGGAGCTCGCGGAGCAGAAGCGCGCGATCGCGGTCGCGAAGGAAAGCGAGGCGCAGAGCAACGCCCAGGCCGCGGCCGATGCGGCGCGCGCTGACGCCGTCACGGCGGAAGAGAAGGTCTTCACCGCGCGCGAGGTCGAGATGGCCGAGCGCAAGAAGGCTATCGAGCTGATCGGCTCGCGCCAGGCCGCCGAGCGCGAGGCGCTGCGCCTGACGAGCGCGGCGCGCGCCGAGAAGGACGCGAGCGCCGACCGCGGTGCGGCGGTCCGCGCCCAGGCCGAGGCCGACGCCGACGCCGAGAAGATCAAATCGATGGCGATGCGCGTCCGTGCCGAGATCGAGGCCGAGGCGCTCAGGATGATGAACGACGCCCACAACATGCTCTCGCCGGAAGCGCGCATGTCGGCACTGCGCATGAAGCTGGTCGAGAAGGCCGAGGGGATCATCCGCGAGTCGGTCCGGCCGATGGAGCGGATCGAGGGCATCAAGATCCTGCACGTCGACGGCCTCGGCGGCGGTGGCGGCGGCCACGCGAGCAATGGCGATGCGAGCCACGGCGGCAACTTCTCCGACGGGCTGGTCAACTCCGCGCTGCGCTATCGCGCGCAGGCGCCGCTCGTCGACCAGCTCCTGCGCGAGATCGGCATCGAGGGCGGCGACATCCAGCGCCTGGTCGGCGGCGTCAGCGGAGCCCAGGTCGCGCTGCCGCCGGGACCCGGCTCCGCCAAGAAGGAATAGCCGGTGATCCGTGTCTACACGTCGAGCGTCATCGACGCCAGTGCCGACACCGTCTGGTCGCGCATCCGCGACTTCAACGGCATGCCTCAGTGGCATCCCGGCATCGTCGACAGCCGGATCGAGAACGGCGAAGCGAGCGACCGGGTGGGCTGCATCCGCCACTTCCACACCCGGGACGGCGACATGATCCGCGAGCGGCTGCTCGCGCTCTCCGACTACGACTACTCGTGCGTCTACGAGATCCTCGAGAGCGCGATGGGCGTCGAGAACTACGTCGCGACGCTCAAGCTCACGCCGATCACCGACGGCGCGCGGTGCTTCGCCGAATGGAGCGCCGAGTTCGACTGCGCCGAGGCGCGCGAGCAGGAGCTCGTCGAGACGATCGGCGATCGCGTCTTCCAGGGCGGCTTCGACGCCCTCAAGGCGCACTTTTCCCGGCGCTAGCGCCCGTGCTGCAGCACGTCGTCCGCTCGACCGTGATCGACGCGCCGATCGATCGCGTGTGGGCGATCCTGCGCGACTTCAACAGCCACGACCGCTGGCACGACGTCGTCGCCGAGAGCCGGATCGAGGGCGACGAGCGAAGCGACCAGGTCGGCTGCGTGCGCAGCTTCACGCTCAGCGACGGCAACCGGATCCGCGAGCAGCTGATCGCCCTCTCGGACAGCGAGCACAAGAGCACCTACTGCATCGTCGAGGCGACGGTGCCGCTGCAGCGCTACGTGGCGACGGTGACGCTGAAGCCGGTCACCGACGGCGACCGCACGTTCTGGCACTGGGAGTCGACGTTCGCGACGCCGCCCGGGCGCGAGCGCGAGCTGCGCGAGATGGTCGCGCGCGACGTCTACGAGGCCGGCTTCGCGAACCTGCGCCGTCACCTGCGCGAGGGCGGGGATCGGCGGCCTCGGGGTGCGGCGACGATGCCGACCGCGCTGCCGCTGCCGTCGCGTCGCGCGGTCGTGCACCGCTACGGCGGCCCCGAGGCGCTGCAGCCCGGCGACGGCGAGGCGCCCGCGCCGGGCGCCGACGAAGTGCGGATCCGCCAGCGCGCGATCGGCGTCAACTACCTCGACGTCTACCTGCGCAAGGGCTGGATCCCGGCGATGCTGCCGCTGCCCGGGGTGCCCGGCATGGAGGCGGTCGGCACCGTCGTCGACGTCGGCGAGGGCGTGAGCGGCTTGCTTCCCGGCGACCGCGTCGCCTACTTGGGCTCGGCCGCGGGCGCGTACAGCAGCGTGCGCACCGTGCCGGCCGCCTGGGTCGTCCGCCTCCCGGCGGCGATCGAAGACGACGTCGCCGCGGCGACGCTGCTGAAGGGCATCACGGCCGACGTCCTCCTGCGCGACCTCGGCCACGTCGGCGCCGGGACGCGCCTGCTCGTCCATGCGGCGGCCGGCGGCGTCGGCTTGCTGGTCTGCTCGTGGGCTCGGCGCCTCGGCGCCGTGGTCCTGGGCACGGTGTCGAGCGACGAGAAGGCGCGCGTCGCGCGCGAGTACGGCTGCGCCCATCCGATCGTGACCCGCGAGCACCGCTTCGCCGCCGCCGTGCAGGCGCAGTTCGGCGGCGCCGACGTGATCGTCGACGGCATCGGCGATACCGCCCGCGACGAGAACTTCGCGGCGATCGCGCGCCGCGGCCACTGGATCAGCCTCGGCCAGGCGAGCGGCGCGCTGCAGCCGATCGCGACCGACCAGCTCGTGCAGAAATCGATCACCTTCTCGCGGCCGGCGGTGTTCGACTACGTGGCGACGAACGCCCAGCTGGCCGAGCGGGCGCAGCGCGTCTGGTCGGCGCTCGCCGACGGCACGCTGCGGCCGCCGCCGATCGAGCGCCATTCGCTCGGCGCCGCGGCCGAGGCGCATGCCCGGCTCGAGTCGCGCCGGACGATCGGCGCGCTCGTTCTCGTCGCCTGAGAATCGCCGCAGTCATCTTCATCGAACGAGGAGGCCGCCCATGATCGTCGGCATGAACCACTTCACCGTGATCGCCGAAGACGCCGGCAAGACGCTCGACTTCTACGTCGGCCTGCTCGGCCTGCGCGTCGGCTGGCGGCCCGACCTCGGCTTCGACGGCGCCTGGCTCTACGGCGACGCGCCACAGGCGTTGCTGCACTTGTACTTCGACCGCCCGCCGCCGGCCCAGCGTGCCGGCGTCATCGATCACATGGCGTTCACCGCGAACGACGTCAAGGCGGTGAAGGCGCGCTTCGATGCCGCGGGCGTCAAGTACGACCTGCGCCGGCAGAAGGACTCGGGCCTCTGGCAGCTCTTCACCTACGACCCGAACGGGGCCAAGGTCGAGCTCGATTTCGACGCCGCGGAGAGCCTCTGACGGGGAGGGAGTCTCTGCGCCGTGTAGGCTTCGGGCTTCGCATCCCTCTCTCGCCCCGAATGCCGGATCCCTACTACCAGCGGCACATCTTCTTCTGCCTCAACGACCGCGACAAGGGCGAGAAGTCGTGCGCCCACGACGGGGCCGCCGACGCCTACGACCACTGCAAGTCGCGCGTCAAGAAGGCAGGGCTGGCTGCGCCCGGGCACGTCCGCGTCAACAAGGCGGGCTGCATGAACCGCTGCGCCGGCGGGCCCGTCGCCGTCGTGTATCCCGAAGGCGTCTGGTACGGCTACGTCGACGCGAGCGACATCGACGAGATCGTCGACTCGCACCTGGTGCGCGGCGAGGTGGTCACGCGGCTGCTGCTGCCGCCCGACGTCGGCCGCTAGCGGTTCGCGCCGATGACACCGAGAACGGCGCGCGAGCAGATCGCCGGCCCGGCCGGGCGCATCGAGTGCGCGATCGATCGGCCGGCGACGCCGGCGCGCGGCCTGGCGATCGCCTGCCATCCGCATCCGCAGTTCGGCGGCACGCTCGACAACAAGGTCGTGCAGACGATCGCGCGCGCCTGCCTCGACATCGGCTGGGCGTGCGTCCGCTTCAACTTCCGCGGCGTCGCCGGCTCGGAGGGCGTCTGGGACGAAGGGCGCGGCGAGGTCGACGATGCGCTCGCCGTGGTGGCGCACTGGCGTGGCCGCGAGGAGTTCGCCGGACTGCCGTACCTGCTGGGCGGCTTCTCGTTCGGCGGTTACGTCGCGGTCGAGACGGCGCATCGGCTCGGCGCAGGCAATCCGCCGCGCCGCCTCGTGCTGGTCGGGCCGTCGACCGAGAAGCAGGCCGTGCCCGCGGTGCCGGCCGACACGCTGGTCATCCACGGCGAGAACGACGACGTCGTCCCGCTCGCCGCGACCCTCGCCTGGGCCAGGCCGCAAAATCTCCCGGTCATCGTCTTTCCCGGCGTCGGCCACTTCTTCCACGGCCAGATCGCCCTGCTGAAAAAAGTCATCGTGCGTGAACTGCGCGATCTCGCCACGGTCTGACCGCCGCCGGCCTCCTCCTCCCCATCGACTCCCGCCCCATGCGCCTTTCCCCTCTCCCGTCGCGCCGGCTCTTCGCCGCGCTCCTTCTCGTCGTCGCCACGGCCGCCGCGGCGCAGGCGCCGCAGCCTCCGGAAGTCGCCGCCAAGAGCTACATCGTCCTCGACCTGACGACGCACCAGACGCTCGCCGAGCGCGAGGCCGACGCGCCGGCCGACCCGGCCTCGCTCACCAAGCTGATGACCGCCTACATCGTCTTCCAGGCGCTGCGCGACAAGAAGCTGACGCTCGAGCAGCCGGTGACGGTCTCCAAGGTCGCCTGGTCCGAACGCAAGGGCGGCGGGTCGCTGATGTTCATCGACACGACGATGACGCCGAAGGTCGACGAGCTGCTCAAGGGCCTGATCGTGCAGAGCGGCAACGACGCGGCGGTCGCCCTGGCCGAAGCGGTCGGCGGCAGCGTCGATGTCTTCCTCGGGATGATGAACCGGCAGGCGCAGGGGTGGGGCCTCAAGAACACCGCGTTCAAGAACGTCACCGGCCTGACCGAGCCCGGGCATCGCAGCACGGCACGCGACATCGGCGTGATCGCCGCGCACATCATCAGCGACTTCCCCGAGTACTTCCCGTACTACTCGATCAAGGACTACAAGTACAACAACATCTCGCAGCCGAACCGCAACCTGCTGCTCCGCCGCGACCCGACCGTCGACGGCATGAAGACCGGCTACACCGAAGCCGCGGGCTACTGCCTGCTCGCCACCGCGCAGCGCGAGTTCCCGAACCTCGGCCCGGCCGGCGGCGCGGGCAAGCGCCGGATCATGACCGTCGTGCTCAACACGATCTCGATGGAAGCGCGCGCCAGCGAAAGCCAGAAGCTCCTCAACTGGGGTTTTCAGGCGTTCGACACCGTGCGCCTGTTCGACGATGGCAAGCCCATCGTCACGCCGCAGGTCTGGAAGGGCACGGCCACCGTCGCCAAGCTCGGCGCCTCCGGCGCCATCTACGTGAGCGTTCCGCGCGGCGAGGGCGCCAAGCTGCAGACCAAGGTCGAGCGCAGCGACCCGCTGATCGCGCCGCTCGCCAAGGGCCAGCGCGTCGGCCGCATCCTCGTCTCGAGCGCCGCGGGCACGCCGATCGCCGACGTGCCCCTGGTGGTCATGGAGCCGGTCGAGCAGAGCGGCATCCTCGGCCGCGCCTGGGACGCGATCCGTCTCTGGGTGAAATGACGACAATCGCGCCATGCAGCCCCAACTTCCCGATTCGCTCTGCTACCTGAACGGCGAGTACATGCCCCTGCCCGAGGCCAAGGTCTCGGTGCTCGACCGCGGCTTCATCTTCGGCGACGGCATCTACGAGGTCGTGCCGGTCTACGGCAGGAAGGTGTTCCGCTTCGACGAGCACATGGCGCGCCTCGGTCGCAGCCTCGCCAAGCTGCGGATCGCCAACCCGCACGACCGGGAACAGTGGCTCGAGCGCTGCCGCAAGCTCATCGCCGCGTTCGCCGACCGCGGCGGCGCGACCGACCAGCTCGTCTACATCCAGGTGACGCGCGGCGTCGCGCCGCGCGACCACGTCATGCCGGCCGGCATCGAGCCGACCGTCTTCATGATGGTGAGCGCGATGAAGCCGGCGACCGGCGAGCAGCGCCATCACGGCGTCGCCTGCATCAGCGCGCGCGACTTCCGCTGGGAGCGCGGCGACATCAAGAGCATCTCGCTGCTCGGCAACGTGCTGGCGCGGCAGATGTCGGCCGATCGCGACGCGGTCGAGACCATCATGTTCCGCGCCGGCTACCTCACCGAGGCGGCGGCGTCGAACGTGTGGGTCGTGCACGAAGGCGCGGTGCTGGGTCCGCCGAAGAGCGAGCACGTGCTCGAAGGAATCCGCTACGAGCTCATTCGCGAGCTGTGTGAAGAGCTGGGCATCGGATACACGCTGCGCCCAATCACCAAGGCGGAAGTGCTGGGAGCCGAGGAGCTGATGCTGAGCTC
>DATIDZ010000115.1:0-9611 GCA_035456045.1 Caldimonas sp. | reverse complement strand
GGATTTCCAACTGATCTGGGTACTGACGCGCGGCGGCCCGCTCAACGCGACGCACCTCATGGCGACGCTTTCGTTCCAGCGCGCAATCTCGGGCGGCGCGCTCGGCGAGGGCGCGGCGATCTCGATCGCGATGGTGCCATTCCTGCTCGCGGCGATCATGTTCAGCTACTTCGGACTGCAGCGGCGCGCCTGGCAGCAGGGAGGGCAGGACAAGTGAGCGACATCATCGCGCAAGCCAACGCGCCCGTGCCGACGAAGCAGCCGACGAGCGACAGCGTCGGCATGAGCTACCTCGAGACGCCGTCGCGCAAGTTCATCACCATCTACCTGCCGCTGATCGTCTTCCTGATCGTCCTCCTGTTCCCGTTCTACTGGATGGGGATCACGTCGGTGAAGCCCGACAACGAGCTGCTCTCGCGCACCGGCAATCCGTTCTGGGTGCTCGCGCCGACCCTGGCCCACTTCGACAAGCTGCTCTTCCACACGTCGTATCCCGCCTGGATGTGGAACACCGTGCTGGTGTCGGTGGTCGCCACCTTCTTCTCGCTGGCCTGCTCGGTGTTCGCCGCGTACGCGATCGAGCGCCTGCGCTTCTCCGGCTCGAAGCAGGTGGGCCTGTCGATCTTCCTCGCCTACCTGGTGCCGCCGTCGATCCTGTTCATTCCGCTCGCGGCGATCGTCTACCAGCTCGGTCTGTTCGACACGCGCTGGGCGCTCATCCTCACGTACCCGACCTTCCTGATTCCCTTCGCGACCTGGTTGCTGATGGGCTACTTCCGCTCGATCCCGTTCGAGCTCGAGGAGTGCGCGCTCATCGACGGCGCCAACCGCTGGCAGATCCTGACCAAGATCGTCCTGCCGCTGGCGGTCCCGGGCCTGATCTCCGCTGGCATCTTCGCGTTCACGCTCTCGTGGAACGAGTTCATCTACGCGCTCACCTTCGTCTCGTCGTCGGAGATCAAGACCGTGCCGGTCGGCGTCGTCACCGAACTCGTTGAAGGCGACGTGTACCACTGGGGTCCGCTCATGGCGGGTGCGCTGCTCGGCTCGCTGCCGGTGGCGTTCATCTACTCGTTCTTCGTCGAGTACTACGTCTCCGGCTTGACCGGATCGGTCAAGGAATGAGTCCGGAGTTACGTCGATGAGCGACAGCAAGAAGCCGAGGAAGCGCGCGCAGGACCTGCGCAGCCAGCAGTGGTTCGGCCGCATGGACCGCGACGGCTTCGTCTACCGCAGCTGGGTCAAGGGCAAGGGCGTCCCCGACGACAGCTTCGACGGCCGGCCGGTCATCGGCATCTGCAACACGTTCAGCGAGCTCACGCCCTGCAACTCGCATTTCCGCACCCTCGCCGAGCAGGTGAAGATCGGCGTCTACGAGGCGGGCGGCTTTCCGCTCGAGTTCCCGGTCATGTCGCTCGGCGAGACGCTGCTGCGGCCGACGGCGATGCTCTACCGCAACCTGGCGAGCATGGACGTCGAGGAGTCGATCCGCGGCAATCCGGTCGACGGCGTCGTGCTGCTGATGGGCTGCGACAAGACGACGCCGGCGCTGATGATGGGCGCCTCCAGCGTCGACCTGCCGACGATCGGCGTGTCAGGCGGTCCGATGCTCAACGGCAAGTGGCGCGGGGAGGAGCTCGGCTCGGGCACCGGCGTGTGGAGCATGAGCGAGCAGGTGCGCGCCGGCACGCTGCGCCTCAAGGACTTCCTCGAGGCCGAGAGCTGCATGAGCCGCAGCCACGGCCACTGCATGACGATGGGAACCGCCAGCACGATGGCGAGCATGGTCGAGGCGCTCGGCGTCGGCCTGCCCGGCAACGCCGCGTACCCCGCCGTCGACGGACGGCGCAACGTCATCGCCCGCATGGCCGGCCGGCGCATCGTCGACATGGTCCACGAGGACCAGAAGCTGTCGTCGATCCTCACCCGCGAGGCGTTCGAGAACGCCATCATGACGCTCGCCGCGATCGGCGGCTCGACCAATGCGGTGATCCACCTCATCGCGATCGCCGGCCGCATCGGCGTCAAGCTCGACATCGACGACTTCGACCGCATCGCCAGTCACCTGCCGTGCCTCGTCAACCTGCAGCCGTCGGGCGAGCACCTGATGGAGGACTTCTGCTACGCGGGCGGGCTGCCGGCGGTGATGAAGGAGATCCGCTCGCTCCTGCACCAGGGCGCCGTGACCGCGAACGGCAGGACGATCGGCGAGAACATCGCCGATGCCGAGAACTTCAACAGCGCGGTCATCAAGACGATGGCAGCGCCGTTCAAGGCGGAAGCGGGCATCGCGGTGCTGCGCGGCAACCTCGCGCCGCGCGGCGCGATCATCAAGCCGAGCGCGGCCACGCCGGCGCTGATGACGCATCGAGGCCGAGCCGTGGTCTTCGAGAACGGCGACGACTTCCACGCCCGCATCGACGACGACGCCCTCGACATCGACGAGACGTGCATCATGGTGCTGCGCAACTGCGGCCCCAAGGGCTACCCGGGGATGGCGGAGGTCGGCAACATGCCGCTGCCGCCGAAGGTCCTGAAGAAGGGCATCACGGACATGGTCCGCATCAGCGACGCCCGCATGAGCGGCACGGCCTACGGCACGGTTGTGCTGCACACCGCTCCCGAAGCCGCCGCGGGCGGCCCGCTCGCCGCGGTGCGCAGCGGCGACTTCATCGAGCTCGACGTGCCGAACCGGCGCCTTCACCTCGACATCAGCGATGCCGAGCTGGCCGAGCGGATGAAGGCCTGGCAGCGGCCCGCGCCGCCGCTCGACAGCGGCTACTGGAAGCTCTACGTCGACCACGTCCTGCAGGCCGACCAGGGGGCCGACCTCGACTTCCTCGTCGGCAAGCGCGGCTCCTTCGTCCCGCGCGACAACCACTGACGACCCGCGACCCCGCGTTCACGGGGGCGCGAGGCGGTGGACGACAACGACGACGGACGAGCCTTACAGCGCCTGCCAAGGTTCTCCGACCTTGTCGCTGCGCGCGCGGTTTCATCATCGTGCGGTCAACGGACCGAAGGAGACGCGATGATCTCGAAACTCAAGACCCTCACCGTCCTCGCCGCCGCGTCGGCGACGATCTCGGTGTCCGCCGTCGCTGCGTCGTACGTCGACGTTCGCGTGGCGCCGCCGCCGCCGCGCCATGAGGTCATGCCGCCGGCTCGCGCCGGGTATGCGTGGGTGCCCGGCTACTGGGACTGGCGCGGCCACCGCCATGTCTGGGTGAGCGGCCACTGGGAGCGCGCTCGCCACGGCTACGTCTACCGCGAGCCGAGGTGGGAGCAGAACGGCGACACGTGGCGCCTGCACCATGGCTCGTGGGACCGTGACCACGACGGCGTGCCGAACGCCATCGACAGCCACCCCAACAACCCGCACCGCCCGTAGCGCCGGCGCCGCTTAGAAGCCGGAGCCCGGCTGCATGAGGAACGCGATCTCCTCGGCCGTCGACTGACGGCCGAGGACGTCGTTGCGGTGCGGGAACCGGCCGAATCGCCGGATCACGTCGCGATGGCGATGCGCGTAGTCGAGCATGCCGGCCTGCTCGGGTACGTCGTCCACCAGCCGGCCGAACAGGCGGACCGCCTCGTCCTGCATCGCCATCGACTCGGCGTGCTCGAAGGGCAGGTAGACGAAGCCGCGCATGAACACCGGCAGCGACTCGTCCTGCCGCGTCCCGACCATCCGGCTCGCCGCCGCAAGCGCGCGCGGGTCGCCTGCGAAGGCTCGCGCCGTGCCGCGAAAGGCGTTGCGGGTGAATTGATCGAGCAGAAGGATCTGCGCCAGCGCCGGACGCGGTGCATCGCCCCAGGACTCGAGCTCGCCGCGCAGCGCCCGCTCGATCAGCGCGCCGAAGCGGTCGCGGATGGTCGCGTCGAAGGCGGCATCCTTGGTGAACCACGACTTGCGGGCGGTGCCGAATTCGGGGCTGCCGGGCGCGCCGAACCAGAAGTCGAGGACGGCGTCGGCGTCGCTCATGCCGGCTCCGCCGACAGCCGGCGCGGGTGGATCTCCACCGAGCGAACGCCGTCGGCGACCCACACGATCCCGTCCTGACGGTTGACCTGGAGCTGCATGTTGCGTTGCGCGAGCGTGGCGAGCTCGCGGCTCTGCTCGGACGGAACCAGCCAGGCGTCGACGTTGCCGGCGCGCCCGACGCGTGCCGACAGGCTCGCCCACCACGCCGGCGCGCCATGGCTGAACGCGTAGACGCTGACGCGGTCGGCGCGGCCGCTCGCCTTCACCAGCCGGCGCTCCTCGGGCTGGCCGACCTCGATCCAGTGCACGAGCCGGCCGGTCAGGTCCTTCTGCCAGAGCTCGGCTTCCTCGGGCTCCCACATCCCCTTGGCGAAGTCGAGCGTGCCGGCGTGGTCGTCGGCCGGCACGTTGAGCGTGAAGGCGAGGAGCCGGATCATCATCCGCTCGTCGGTCTCGGACGGATGTCGCGCAAGGGTGACGAGGTGGTCGCCGTAGACGGCGCGATCGACGTCGGCCAGCTGCACGGCGGCCTTGCACACGGTCGCTTTCTGGGCCATCTGCCGACTGTGCCACAGCGCGCCACAATGGCCGCAGTCCCCAGCGCGAAGGCATCCCATGAGCATGAAGAAATCCGACCTCGACAAGCAGCTCGGCAAGAAGGTCGGCGGCCAGATGAAGGTGGCCGGCGCATCGGGCCGCTTCGGACAGGGCTCGGCCGATCTGGTCGACCGGCGCGAGCAGCGCCGCCTCGATGCCGCCGCCGGCCTGGTGCCGTTCGCGTGCAAGCTGCCCGCCGATCTCGCCAGCACCCTGCGCGAGAAGAGCGCCGGTCGCGAGGACGGCATGAACGGACTGGTCGCCGAACTCCTCAAGAAGGCGCTCAAGTGAGCGTCGACCCGAGCGAATGAGCGACGCGCCCTTCGACCTCTTCATCATCGGCGCGGGCAGCGGCGGCGTCCGCGCCGCGCGCATGGCGGCGCAGCGCGGCGCGCGCGTCGCGGTGGCCGAGGATGCGGCGCTCGGCGGCACCTGCGTCAACCTCGGCTGCATCCCGAAGAAGCTCTACAGCTTCGCTGCCCACTACGCCGAGAGCTTCGAGGAAGCGCACGGCTTCGGCTGGCGCGTCGGCGCGTCGTCATTCGACTGGGAGACCCTGAAGGCGAACCGGCGCGTCGAGATCAGCCGCCTCAACACTGTCTACGGCCAGCTCCTCGCCGGCGCGGGCGTGACGCTCTTGCGCGGCCGCGCGCGCGTCGTCGGCCCGCGCGAGGTCGAGGTGGACGGCACGCGCTACCCCGCCGAGCGGATCGTCGTCGCCACGGGCGGCTGGCCCGTCGCCGCCGATGTGCCGGGGGGCGAGCGCGCGATCAGCTCGAACGAGATCTTCGACCTAGCGCGGTTCCCGGCGCGCCTCGCGGTGATCGGCGGCGGCTACATCGCGAGCGAGTTCGCCTCCATCTTCAACGGCCTGGGCGCGCGCGTGACTCAGCTCTATCGCGGCGAGCAGATCCTGCGCGGCTTCGATCGCGACGTCCGCCACCACGTCGCCGCCGAGATGATGAAGAAGGGCGTCGACATCCGGGTCGGTGCCAAGGTGCGCGCGCTCGAGGCCGACGTCGAAGGCGCGACGAGCGTCGTCCTCGGCGACGGCAGCAGCGTCGTCGCCGATGCGGTGCTGTACGCGACCGGCCGCGTCCCCAACACGGCCGGCCTCGGCCTCGACGCGATCGGCGTCGAGCTCGACGTCAACGGCGCCGTCCTCGTCGACGACCGCTACCGCACGAACGTGCCAAGCATCTACGCGGTCGGCGACGTCATCGATCGCGTCCAGCTCACGCCGGTCGCGCTCGCCGAGGCGATGGCGCTCGTCGACGACCTGTTCGGTGGCGCCGAGCGGCATGTCGACTACCTGCACATTCCCACGGCGGTGTTCACGCACCCCAACATCGGCACCATCGGCCTGTCGGAAGACGACGCGCGCGGTCGCTTCGCGAAGATCCGCGTCTATCGCTCCGAGTTCAGGCCGCTGCGCCACACGCTGTCGGGAAGCAGCGAGCGCACCTTGATGAAGCTCGTCGTCGACGACGCAAACGACCGGGTAGTCGGCCTGCACATGGTCGGCGCCGACGCCGGCGAGACGATCCAGGGCTTCGCGGTGGCCATGAAGGCCGGCGCGACCAAGGCGGTCTTCGATGCCACGCTGGGCATCCACCCCACCGCCGCCGAGGAGTTCGTGACGATGCGCGAGCCGGTGGCATCATCTTGACGACCGTCCGACTACGCTCCTCCCCATGGCCTTCGCATCCCTGATTTCGCCGGCGCGTGCCGCCGCCTCCGCTGCTGTCCTGCTGACCGCGTTGATGGCGGCCGGCGCGCACGGCGCCGACAAGAAGCCGGCGCCGCCTGCGGCTGCCCCTGCCAAGACGCCGCTGCTGACGCCGGAGCAGCTGCGCGACTGCGTCGCGCAGAAGGAGAAGGTGACCAAGGACACCGAAGCCGCCGTCAAGTCCAAGGCCGCGGTGGCCGCTCAGAAGGCAGAGATCGACAGCACCGGCAAGGCGCTCGAAGACGAGGCGGCAACGCTCGATCGCACCAGCGAGGATGCCGTCGCGGCCTTCAACGCCAAGGTCATCGAGCGCAACGGCAAGGTCGACGCGTACCGGGCCAGGGCGGAGGCCTACAACGTCGAGGTCGAGAGCGTGCTGGCCGCCAAGGACGCGTACGAGAAGGCGTGCGCGAACCGCCGATTCGACGACCGCGACCTGAACGATCTGCAGAAGAAGAAATGACGAACCCGCTGCTCGCGCCGTGGAGCGGCCCGTATGGCCTGCCGCCTTTCTCCGAGATCCGCGCCGAGCACTTTCCGCCCGCCTTCGAGGCGGCAACGCGCGAGCACCTCGCCGAGATCGACGCGCTCGCGGCGCTGCGCGAAGCGCCGACCTTCGCCAACACGGTGGGCGCCTTCGACCGCGCCGGCCGGCTGCTCGAGCGCGTCAGCGCGCTCTTCCACAACCTGACGTCGAGCGAGACGTCGCCGGCGCTGCAGTCGGTCGAGCGCGAGATGGCGCCTCTGCTCGCGGCGCACGAGAGCCGCGTCTACACGCACGCGGCACTGTTCGCGCGCATCGACGCGTTGCACGAGGCGCGTGACCGCATCGCCATCGACCCGGAGCAGCGCCGTGTGCTCGAGCGCTTCCACCTCGACTTCGTCCGCGCCGGCGCCCGGCTCGCGCCGGCGGCGAAGGCGCGCTACGCCGCGATCATGCAGCGGCTCGCCGAGCTGACGACGCGCTTCGGCCAGAACGTCCTCGCCGACGAGAGCGGGTTCACGCTGGTCCTCCGGGGCGAAGCCGATCTCGCCGGCTTGCCGGGGTTCGTGCGCGACGCGGCGCGCGAGGCGGCGCGCGAGCGCGGCATCGACGACGGCGCCGTGATCACGCTGTCGCGCTCGCACATCGTTCCGTTCCTCACCTTCTCCGAGCGGCGCGACCTGCGCGAGACCGCCTGGCGCGCGTGGACCTCGCGCGGCGAGCACGACGGCGCGAGCGACAACCGCGGCGTCGCCGCCGAGATCCTCCAGCTTCGCCTCGAGCAGGCGCGCCTGCACGGCGAGGCGAGCTACGCCGACTTCGCGCTCAGCGACACCATGGCGCGCAGCCAGGCGGCGGTGACCTCGCTGCTCGAGCAGGTGTGGCGTCCCGCCTGCGCGCGCGCCGAGGACGAGCGCGCCGCTCTGGCGGCGCTCGCGCTGTCGCGCGGCGAGAGCGCGGCGATCGAGCCGTGGGACTGGCGCTTCTACGCGGAGAAAGTCCGCCAGGTGCGCTACGACCTCGACGAGTCGGCGGTCAAGCCGTACTTCCCGCTCGAGCGGATGGTCGCCGCCGCCTTCGACTGTGCGGAGCGCCTGTTCGGCGTCTCGTTCGTCGCCCGCGACGACATCGCCGTGTACCACCCCGACGTGCGCGTCTACGAGGTCCGCGGCGAGTCGGGGCCGATCGGGCTGTTCCTCCACGACAACTTCGCCCGCCCGAGCAAGCGCAGCGGCGCCTGGATGAGCTCGTATCGATTGCAGTCGAGGAACGGCGCCGAAGGCGACGGGCCGGTGCTGCCGATCATCGTCAACAACAACAACTTCGCGAAGGGCGCGCCGGGCGCGCCGACCTTGCTGAGCGTCGACGACGCGCGCACGCTGTTCCACGAGTTCGGCCACGGGCTGCACGGCCTGCTCTCGAACGTGACGTACGAGCGCGTCTCCGGCACCAACGTGTTGCGCGATTTCGTCGAGCTGCCGTCGCAGCTGTTCGAGCACTGGCTCGAGGAGCCCGAGGTGCTCAAGCGTCATGCCCGCCATCACGAGACCGGGGCGCCGATTCCCGACGCGTTGATCGAGCGGCTGCATCGCGCGCGCCATTTCAACCAGGGCTACGAGACCGTGCGGTACGCCGCCTCGGCGCTGGTCGACATGGCGGTGCACGCGCGGACCACCGACGCGCCCGTCGACGTCGTCGCCTTCGAGCGCGCCGAGCTCGAGCGGCTCGGCCTGCCCGCGGCCGTCGGCGTCAACCACCGGCTGGTCCACTTCCAGCACCTGTTCTCGGGCTCGAGCTACGCCGCGGGCTACTACGTCTACCTGTGGGCGGAAGTGCTCGACGCCGACGGCTTCGATGCGTTCGTCGAGGCCGGCGATCCGTTCGACCCGGCCGTCGCGCGGCGGCTGGCCCGCTTCATCTACTCGTCGGGCAATTCGATCGAGCCGGGCGAGGCGTACCGCGCCTTTCGCGGTCGCGCCGCCGGCCCGGAGCCGATGCTCAGGCAGCGCGGCCTGCTCGAGCCGGTCGGCGGCTAGCGCTCATTCGCCGGGCGAGTGCTCGGCGCTCTCGGCCGTGTCTTCGACCGCCGCGGGGAACAGCCGGTGCAGCGCGACGATGAAGACCGCGAAGTCGATCGGCTTGGTCCAGTAGTCGGTGAACCCGCTTGCCAGGCCGCGCTCGATGTCCTCGCGCATCGCGTTCGCCGACAATGCGATGCAGGGGATCGCGCGCGTGCGCGCATCGGCGCGAAGGCGCCGAAGCACCTCGTAGCCGTCGAAGTCGGGCAGCTGCAGGTCGACGAGGACCAGATCGGGGCGCAGCGCGACGGCGCGCTCGACGCCGGCGGCGCCGCTCGGCTCCGACACGATCGTCACGCCGCCGACGGTTCTCACGAGCTCCTCGACGAGGAGCACGTTGACCTGGTTGTCCTCGATGTAGAGGATCGTTCCGCTCCGCGCGCCGGGGGGCATGGCGTCGAAGACGTCGGGCACGGTGTCGGCCTCGGGCGCGTCGCTGTCGATCGGCTCGACCAGCGCCGCCGCTTGCAGCGTGACCGAGAAGACGGTGCCCCGGCCGGGGCTGCTCTCGACGTCGATCTTCCCGCCCATGCCGTCGACGAGCGCCTTGACGATCGTCAGGCCGATGCCGGTGCCCTCGATGCCCTCGCTCTCGACGCCGAAGCGGTTGAACGGCTCGAACAGGCTCGCGATCTGCTCGCGCGTCAGGCCGCGGCCGGTGTCGCGCACGGAGAGGACCGCTTCGCCGCCGGCGCCGTGCGATTCGACGCGCACCGTCCCGCCCGCGCGGTTGTACTTGAT
>DATIDZ010000114.1:0-11032 GCA_035456045.1 Caldimonas sp. | reverse complement strand
CCGCATGCGCGCGACGACCGCTCGTTCGTCACCGCCCTGCTCAACCAGTGTCGCGCCACCGTGCTCTCGATGGCGGCGATCCGCCGCGTCAACCCCGCGGCGCGGCTGGTCCAGACCGACGACATCAGCCGCACGTACGGCACGGCGGCGATGAGCGCCCAGGTCGACTTCTACAACGAGCGGCGCTGGCTCGCGTGGGACTTGCTGTGCGGCCGCGTCGGTCCCGACCATCCGCTGTGGGCGTACCTGATCGACAGCGGCGCCGCTGCCGGCGACGTTCTCTGGTTCGCCGACCACCCGTGCCCCCCGGACATCATCGGTGCCAACTACTACGTGACGAGCGAGCGCTGGCTCGACCATCGCGTCGAGCGCTACCCCGGACGCGCGCGCGGCGGGCCGCCGGAGGCGGAATACGTCGACATCGAGTCGGTCCGCGTCCTCGCAACGCCGGCGCCCGCGATCGCGTCGCTGCTGCAGGAAACGTGGCAGCGCTACGGCATCCCGATCGCGGTCACCGAGGCACACATCGACGCCGGCCGTGAAGACCAGCTCCGCTGGCTGTTCGAGATCTGGCGCGCGGCCGAGGACGCGCGCGCCGGCGGCGCCGACGTGCGTGCGGTCACCGCATGGTCGCTGCTCGGCTCGTTCGACTGGAACTGCCTGCTCGGCGAATGCCGCGGCTACTACGAGCCGGGGCCGTTCGACGTGCGCGCGCCCGAGCCCCGCCCGACCGCGCTCGCGGCGCTGATCACCGAGCTCGCGGCGGGCCGGCCCGCCAGCCACCCCGTGCTGCAAGGCGAAGGATGGTGGCGTCGCGCCGATCGCTTCATTGCCAAGCCCGTCGTGCCGCGCACGGCGGTGCCGACGCTGGCCGGCTTCCGGCCCGTGGCGAGCGGCGACGACGTCGCGCCGATCCTGATCAGCGGCGCGACCGGCACGCTGGGGCAGGCGTTCGCCAAGATCTGCGCGCGGCGCAACATCGCGTTTCGCCTCCTCGACCGCGCGTCCCTCGACATCGCCGAGCCCGACTCGGTCGCTGCCGCGATCGCCCGCTGGAAGCCCTGGGCGATCGTCAACACGAGCGGCTACGTGCGCATCGACGACGCCGAAGCCGACGACGAGCGCTGCATGCGCGAGAACGCCCTCGGTCCGGCAGTGCTCGCCGACGCCTGCGCACGCGCCGGCCTCCGTCTCGTCACGTTCTCGAGCGATCAGGTGTTCGACGGCCACGGCGCTCGACCGTGGGTCGAGAGCGACGTGCCGGCGCCGCTCAACGTGTACGGCGCGAGCAAGGCCGCCGCCGAACGCGAGGTGCTCGCGCGTTGCCCCGCTGCGCTGGTCGTTCGCACGAGCGCGTTCTTCGGGCCGTGGGACCGCCACAACTTCGCGATCCGCGCGCTCTCGGCGCTGGCGCGCGGCGAGACCTTCCGTGCCGCCGCAGACGTGCGCATCTCGCCGACCTACGTGCCCGACCTGGTCAACGTCTGCCTCGATTTGCTCGTCGACGGGGAAAGCGGCATCTGGCATCTCGCCAACGACGGCGACGCGAGCTGGGCCGAGCTGGCCGAGCGTGCCGCAGCGATCGCGGGCGTCTCGACCGCCACGCTGGAGCCGTGCGCGAGCGCGATGCTGGGAGAGGTGGCCAGGCGCCCGCGCAACGGCGTGCTGGCAAGCGAGCGGGCGGCCCTGATGCCGTTGCTCGACGATGCCTTGCGGCGATACGTCGGCGAGCGCGTCGTCGACGAGGTGCAGGCCAGCACCGACGAGCGCGCGCTCGGCGCGGCGCAGCGCGCTGCGAGCGCATAGCGTCGCTGCGCGTCGCGTTCGCTCGAGCGGTCCTCGAGCCGGGGCGTGCCGAACGAGCTCGGCACGCGCCTTGCCGTTGAAGCGCACTCCGGCGCGACGCAGGGCGCGGCGGCCGGCTCCCTTCCTTCCTCGCCTTCACCGAACCGATCTGCGCCACCGCTCCGATGCACCTGGTCTCCGCCCCGTCCCGCTCCACCGCTTCACCCTATCGCTCGTTCTGGATGGCGGGATTCGAAGGCGCAGACCACCGCAACGCCCACGGCCTCCCGCTCGACCTCGTCAAGGCGAACGGCCATCTCGATCACGTCGACGACGACTACCGTCGTCTCGCCGCCCTCGGCCTGCTCACCGTGCGAGAGAGCGTCGGCTGGCGCCTGGCCGAGCCGGAGGGTCGTGCGCGGCGCGGCGCGGATCGCTTCGACTTCACGCGCGCGCTGCGCTTCGCCGACGTCGCGTCCCGGCATGGCCTGCAGCTCCTGTGGACGCTGATGCACTACGGCCGGCCGGCCGACGTCGACATCTTCGCGGACGATTTCGCCGATCGCTTTGCCGAGTTTGCCGGCACCGCAGCGCGCGCCCTGCGCGGCACGTCGGACGCGGCGCCGATCTACACGCCGATCAACGAGATCAGCTTCCTGGCCTGGGCGATCTCGGAGACGCACCTGATCCATCCCTATCGACGCGAGATCGAGCAGCGCCGCGGCGAAGGCGGCGCCGAGCGCGACGTCGGCTGGGAAGCGAAGTGGCGGCTGGTTCGCGCCGCCCTGCGCGGCATCGAGGCGATCCGCGCCGAGGATCCGCGCGCCCGCTTCCTGCACGTCGAGCCCGTCATCCACATCGCGCCGCCGCGCCATGCGCCCGAACTCGCGTGGCGCGCCGACGAGATCGCCGAGTACCAGTGGCAGGCGTGGGACATGCTCGACGGCACGCTCCTTCCCGAGCTCGGCGGGAGCGCCGCTGCGCTCGATCTCATCGGCGTCAACTACTACCACAACTGCCAATGGGAGATGGGCGCCGGATGGCTCGAATGGTGCCTCGACGACCCGCGCCGCGTGACGATGTCGTCGCTCCTGCGCAAGGCGGCGAAGCGCTACGACCGGCCGCTCATCGTCGCCGAGACGAGCCACATCGGCAGCGGCCGCGCGCGCTGGATGGCCGACGTCACCGTCGAGCTTGAGCGGGCGCGCTCGGCCGGCGTGCCGGTGCTCGGCGCCTGCCTCTATCCCGCCGTCGACCGGCCCGACTGGAACGACGCGACCCACTGGCACCACAGCGGGCTCTGGGACGTCGCTCACGACCCGAGCGGGCCGACCTCCCTGCAGCGCCGCCTCAACGCCGGCTACGCGAGGCGCCTGCGACGCGCCCAGCAACGACTCCCCCACCTGCCGATTTCGGAGCGACCCATGCCACATCTCATCGTCTTCTCTCACCTGCGCTGGGAGTTCGTCTTTCAACGGCCGCAGCATCTGCTCTCGCGCCTCGCGCGCCATTTCCACGTCGTCTTCGTCGAGGAGCCGATGCGCACGAGCGGGCCGGCGTACCTCGAGCGGACGACGCCGTGCAAGGGCGTCGAGGTGCTGCGCGCGCACACGCCGGTCGAGCACTGGGGCTTCCACGACGACCAGCTGTCGGCGTTGCAGCCGATGATCAGCGGCTACCTCGCGGAGAACCTGATCGACGACTACGTCGTCTGGTTCTACACGCCGATGGCGCTGCCGCTGCTGAGCGACCTCGCGCCGCGGGCGATCGTGTACGACTGCATGGACGAGCTGTCGGCATTCAAGAACGCGCCGCGCCAGATGCGTCAGCGCGAGACCGCGCTGCTGAAGAGCGCCGACCTGGTCGTCACCGGCGGACCGCGCCTCTACGAGGCCAAGCGCAACGCCAACCCGAACGTGCTGTGCGTGCCGAGCGCGGTCGATGCCGAGCACTACTCCGCCCGGCGCGCGACCGCCGACGCGGCGGCGATGACTCGTGCCCGCGAGCTGCAGGGCGGCATCGCCGCGCCCCGCCTCGGCTTCTTCGGCGTCATCGACGAGCGCCTCGACCTCGACCTCGTCGCCAGCGTCGCCGACGCCGACCCGGCCTGGCAGGTCGTGATGGTCGGTCCGGTGGTCAAGATCGACGAAGCAGCGCTGCCGCGTCGCGCCAACCTGCACTGGCTGGGCCAGCAGCCGTACACGCTGCTGCCGCAACTCGTCGCCGGATGGAGCGTGTGCCTGATGCCGTTCGCGCTCAACGAGTCGACCGAGTTCATCAGCCCGACCAAGACGCTCGAGTACATGGCGGCGGGCAAGCCGGTCGTCTCGACGCCGGTCCACGACGTCCAGGCGATGTTCGGCGACATCGTCGCGATCGCGTCGAGCGCCGATCGGTTCGTCGACGCATGCCGCCAGGCGCTCGCCGAGTCGCAGGCACGAAAGGCCGAGCGCGAGCAGCGGATGGCCGAGCGCGTGCGCGAGCACTCGTGGGACGGTGCCGCCGAGACGATCCGCGGCTCGCTCGAGGCCGTGCTCGCGGCGCCGCGCGTCAGCTCGCTCGCTGCCCCGCCTGCACTGTCGAGCGCGTCGGCCGCGCGCGTCGCTTCGCCGAGCGTGAAGGTCGCGAGCCACGGCGCCGGCCAACGTCCCGACGACGACCCGACTGCCCTGCGCAAGGTCGCATCTGCGGGCTGACCACGACGCGGCTCGCGTTCGCGGAAAAGTTCCGGCAACGTCGAGCAGGAGGGCCGGAGACCCCGTGACGCCCCCCAAAATCGATCCGATCGCGACAGGAGAGCGACCGGTGACCGATTCCGAGCCCGCCCACCCCCACCCGCAGCTGCAGCGCAGTCGCTGGACGTCGCTGGACGGCCCGTGGCGCTTCCTGTACGACGACGAGAAGAAGCTCCTCGATCCGTCCGAGATCACGCGCTGGGAGCAGACCATCGAGGTGCCGTTCCCGCCCGAGTCGGAGGCGAGCGGCATCCGCGACCGCAGCTTTCACTCGTGCTGCTGGTACGAGCGCGACTTCGAGGTCCAGCCCGACGGCGCGCGCACGATCCTTCGCTTCGGCGCGGTCGACTACAGCGCGCGGGTGTGGGTCAACGGCCAGCTCGCGGCGATGCACGAGGGCGGCCACACCCCGTTCTGGGCCGACATCACCTCGATGCTCGACGCTTCCGGCCGGCAGCGCGTGACGGTGCGGGTGGTCGACGATCCGCACGACCTCACGAAGCCGCGCGGCAAGCAGGACTGGCAGAAGGAACCGCACGCGATCTGGTACCCGCGCACGACGGGGATCTGGCAGCCGGTGTGGCTCGAGCACGTCGGCCGCACCTACGTCGACAAGATCCGCTGGACGCCGCACGTCGAGAGCTATGCGCTCCGCTTCGAGGCGCGCGTCGGCGGCGATCCGGTCGACGACCTCTCGATCGAGGTGACGCTCTGCCACGGCAAGCGCGTGCTGGCGCGCGACCGCTACCAGGTGATCGATCACGAAGCCGATCGCTTCATCGTCCTCGCCGATCCGGGCATCGACGACTTCCGCAACGAGCTGCTGTGGAGCCCTGAGCGGCCCACCCTGCTCGACGCGACCGTGCGGCTGTTCGTCGGCGACACGCCGATCGACGAGTTCACCTCGTACACGGCGCTCCGGTCGATCTCGATCCTGCGCGATCGCTTCATGCTCAACGGGCGCCCGTACATGCTGCGCATGGTGCTCGACCAGGGCTACTGGCCCGACACGCTGATGGCGGCGCCGAGCGATGCGGCGCTCAGGAAGGACGTCGAGCTCGCCAAGGCGATGGGCTTCAACGGCGTCCGCAAGCACCAGAAAATCGAGAACCCGCGCTACCTCTACTGGGCCGACAAGCTCGGCCTCATGGTCTGGGAAGAGATGCCCTCGGCGTACCGCTTCACGCGCACCGCGATCAAGCGGACCGTGCGCGAATGGAGCGAGGCGATCGAGCGCGACTACAGCCATCCCTGCATCGTGGCCTGGATCCCGTTCAACGAGTCGTGGGGCGTGCCGGAGCTGACCAACATGCAGGCGCAGCGCCACGCGGTCGAGGCGCTCTACCACCTGACGAAGACGCTCGACGCGACCCGGCCCGTGATCGGCAACGACGGCTGGGAGAGCAGCGCGACCGACATCATCGGGATCCACGACTACGACGCCAACACCGAGCACCTGCGCCAGCGCTACGGCCCCGAGATCAAGACCGAGCAGCTGTTCGACCGGCGCCGACCGGGCGGCCGCGTCCTCACCCTCGACGGCTACCCGCACCGCGGCCAGCCGATCATGCTGACCGAGTTCGGCGGCATCGCGCTCGCGGGCAAGGCGCACGCGGCCGCCGCGGCCGCGACGTCGACCGCGCCGGCGGTCGCGACGTGGGGCTACAGCTCGGCGCGCGACACCGACGAGCTGGCGCGGATGTTCGAGCGGCTGCTCGAGACGGTTGTCCACACCGCGCTCTTCAGCGGCTTCTGCTACACCCAGTTCGCCGACACGTTCCAGGAAGCGAACGGGCTGCTCTTCGCGGACCGGACTCCGAAGATCCCGCTCGCGACGATCGCTCGCTGCACGACCGCGTCGCGGACTCACATCCCCGGCGGGGTCTAGCGACGCACGCGCACCGATGCATTCGCTCGATCTCGTCAAGCCCGACGGTCGCGCGCTGACGCTCTATGCGCGAGGGCCGCTCGCGCCGGTCGACGAGGTGCCGAGCCCGTTCCGCGAGCCGCTCGGCAGCAAGGCGCATTTGCGCTGGCATCCGCTGCGCGGCGAGTGGGTGACCTACGCCGCGCATCGCCAGGACCGCACGTTCCATCCGCCGCCGCAGTACGACCCGCTGGCGGCGACGGTCGATGCGCGTCACCCGACCGAGCTGCCGGCCGGCGCCTGGGACGTCGCCGTCTTCGACAACCGCTTCCCCGCCCTCGGCGGCCGAGGCACCAGCGAGGTTCCGGCGCTGCACGTGCCGACGGCGCCGGCGGGCGGACAGTGCGAGGTCGTCGTCTACACGCCCGATCGCGACACCTCGCTCGGCGCGCTCGCGCTCGATCATCTCGAGCTGCTGCTGTCCGTGTGGGCCGACCGCACGCGGCGGCTGGGCGAGCGCGACGACGTGCGCCTGGTCTTTCCGTTCGAGAACCGCGGCGTCGAGGTCGGCGCGACGCTGCACCACCCGCACGGCCAGATCTACGCGTACCCGGTCGTTCCGCCGCTGCCGGAACGGATGGCCGAGCAGGCGCGCAAGCACCTTGCCGAGCACGGCCGCGGCCTGCTCGAGACGATGATCGACGCCGAGCGGCGCGACGGCGTTCGCATGCTCTACGAAGGCGAGCACGCGGTCGCCTTCGTGCCGGTCTGCGCGCGCTACCCGTACGAGTGCTGGGTCGCGCCGATCCGCGCCGCCGCGCAGTTCGGCGATCTCGACGACGCGCAGCGCGCCGACCTCGCCCGTGCCCTCAAGACCGTCCTTCTCAAGTACGACGGCCTCTGGCGCCGGCCGATGCCGTACCTGATGGCCTGGTACCAGGCCGCGAGCGACGGCCAGGCGCATCCCGAAGCGCACCTGCACGCGCAGTTCTATCCGCCCTACCGCACGTCAGAGCGGCTCAAGTACCTGGCCGGCACCGAGCTCGGCGCCGGCTTCTACGCCATGGATGCGCTGCCCGAAGAGAAGGCGCGCGACCTGCAGGCGGTCGAGGTGACGCTGTCGTGAGGAACGGCTTCCTCACCGCGTTCGGCTACGCGCCCGAGGCCGTCGCGAGCGCGCCGGGCCGCGTCAACCTGCTCGGTGAGCACACCGACTACAACGACGGCTTCGTCCTGCCGATCGCGCTCGCGCAGCAGACGACCGTCTCGCTCGGACACGCGGTCGGCGACGAGTTCACGCTGCACTCGGAAGGCTTCGCCCGGCCGCTCGCGTTCACGCTCGACCGCCTCCCCGACGAGCCGTTCGGGCGCTACGTCTACGGCTGCCTGCGCGAGGTCGCGCGGCGCGGCCACGACATCCCGCCGCTCGACATGCACGTCGGCTCCGAGCTGCCGATGGGCGTCGGCCTGTCGTCGAGCGCCGCGCTCGAGGTCGCGACGCTGCGCGCGCTGCGCCGGCTCCTCGACGCATCGTTCGGCGACGTCGAGATCGCGCAGATGGCGCAGCGGGCCGAGATCGAGTACGCCGGCGTTCGCTGCGGCATCATGGACCAGATGGCGTCGAGCCTCGCCGACACCGAGCACGCGCTTTTCCTCGACGCGCGAACGCTCGAGACGCGGCTGTGGTCGCTGCCCGCCGGGACGGCCGTGATCGTCATCGATTCCGGAATTCCACGTTCGCTGGTCTCGAGCAAGTTCAACGAGCGGCGCAGCGAGTGCGAGGAAGCGTGCGCCCGGCTCGGCGTCGCCAGCCTGCGCGACGTGCGGCGCGTCGCCACGGTCGAGTCGCTGCCCGATCCCTGGCGGCGTCGCGCCCGCCATGTCGTGAGCGAGAACGAGCGCGTCCTGCGCGCGGTGCGCGGCGCCGACGGTGCCAAGCTCGGGCGGCTGATGAACGAGTCGCACGCCAGCCTTCGCGACGACTACGAGGTCTCGATCGCCGAGCTCGACCGCCTCGTCTCGCTGCTGCAGGAGCACCCGGCGGTGCATGGCGCGAAGCTGACCGGCGCCGGCTTCGGCGGCGCCTGCGTCGCGATCTGCGCCGCCGACCGCATCGCCGACGTCGCCGCGGAGGTGCTCGGCGACTACCGACGCCTCGGCGGCCGGGGACGGCTCCTCGCGCCGCCCGAGCTGCTGGCCTGAGGCGGCGCGTCGAGCAGGCCGCGCGCGTCGCGGCAAGCGCTACGCGGCGACGTCGAGCCGGCGCGGCGCGGGCTCCGCGAGGCGGCGCTGCAGGCGCCTGAAGGCCGCCAGCGACTGGCCGACGACCTGGTCCATGTTGTAGTACTTGTAGGTCGCGAGGCGGCCGACGAAGGTGACGTTGGTCAGCTGCTCGGCGTCGGCCTCGTAGCGCTTGTAGAGCTCGGCGTTCTCGGGACGCGGCACCGGGTAGTACGGGTCACCCTCGGCGCGCGGGTACTCGTAGACGATCGACGTGCTGTCGCTCTTCTGCCCGGTGATGTGCTTGAACTCGCTGATGCGCGTGTAGGCATAGTCGTTCGGATAGTTCACCGTGCCGACCGGCTGGAACTGCGCCTGCGTCAGGTTGACGTGACGAAACTCGAGGCTGCGGTACGGCAGCCGGCCATGCCGGTAGTTGAAGAAGGCGTCGATCGGGCCGGTGTAGACCATGTGCTTCCACGGCACCAGATCGACGATCTCGCGGTAGTCCGTGTTGAGCATGACCTTGATGTTCGGATGCGCGAGCATCTTTTCGAACATCCGCGTGTAGCCGTGCTTGGGCATCGCCTGGTAGGTGTCGGCGAAATACCGGTCGTCGCGGTTGGTGCGCGTGGGCACGCGCGCAGTGACGCTGGCGTCGAGCTCGGACGGATCGAGCCCCCACTGCTTGCGCGTGTAGCCGCGGAAGAACTTGTTGTAGAGGTCGCGTCCCACCTTGGCGATCACGGCGTCTTCGGACGTCTCGATGCGGTCGAGCTTCTCCGCCATCGAGTCGAGCCAGTCCTGCATCTCGAACGAGGTCAGATTGAGCCCGTACAGGCGGTTGACGGTGTCGAGGTTGATCGGCATCGGCAGCTGCTGCCCGTCGACGCTCGCCAGCACGCGGTGCTGGTAGGGCCGCCACTCGGTGAATTGCGACAGGTACTCGAAGATGTCGGCCGAGTTGGTGTGGAAGATGTGCGGCCCGTACGGGTGGATCAGGATGCCGGCATCGTCGTGCCGGTCGTACGCGTTGCCGCCGATGTGCGGCCGCTTGTCGCAGATCAGCACGCGCTGGCCGCAGACGTTGGCGAGCCGCTCGGCGAGGACGCTGCCGGCGAAGCCCGCGCCGACGATGAGGGTGTCGAAGCCGGACCGGCCGGGGATGGCATTGCGAAGTGCAGTGTCGATCGTCGTGCTGTTCTTTTCCAAAAGGCGCTCCAAGTGCATACAGACCTGGACCGCCAGCCTGCACCGCCTGTTCGGCAATTGCTATGCCATGGCCCTCGACACTCGGAAACGGCTCTTGCGGCGCAGACCGCCCAGCAGCATGACGACCAGCGCGAGCGCGCCCGCGCCCATCAGGACGTTGCTCGCCGGCAGCGCGCGCGCCTGGTTCCAGGCGATCTCGAGGGTCCGCGGCGCGACCAGTTCGAGGCGCCGCTTGGTCATCGCGCCGCCGAGCTCCTCGAGCCGATCGGCAAGGACGCGCTCGGCGTCGGGCAGCAGGATCGTCTCCTCGTCGGCGACGTGGTGGATGACGTCGCGCATCAGCTCCATCACGGTGGCGTCGTAGCCGGCGTCGTCGGGCTCCATCTCGCGCAGCCGCGCGATCAGGCGGCGCATCTCGTCGTGCTCGGGAACGCCCTTGCCGACCACGCCGGCATCGCCCGCGACCTCGCGCATGGCGGGGTAGAAGATTTCCTCCTCGAGCTGAGCATGGATCTCGAGGCCCGCGCAGATCGTGCTGACGAGCGCCCGCTTTGTCCCGGGCGACGTGTCGATCTCGTACTGGTGAAACGTCGCGAGGACGTGCGTGTGGTCGGCACGGATCATGTTGGTGACCGTCGGGACGAAGGTCTTCAGGGCTTTGTGCATGCGGGCTCCTCGGGGTCGGCGAGCCGTGCTGCGGCAACAGGCATGCCTGTTGCCGCGCCTCGGCGTTGCTCCGAACCGATCCCATGGAAAGACCCTCCTCTCGCTCGGCCGTCGAGGGCATGGGCCTGCGCCTCGAACGCACCGCCCGCCTGCGCCCCCTCGACGTGCTCCTCGTCCTCGCCCTCGTCGTCTCGGGCACCGCCTGGCTCGGCCTGTCGCTGCTCGGCGTCGAGCGCGACGTGCTCGCCGTCCTCGGGTCGCCGGCCGGTCGCCTGCTCGCCGCCGCCGTCGGCGTCGCCAGCGTCGTCGCGGCGTTCCGCGACCTCGTCGTCCGCCGCTGGCCGGTCGGCGACACCGAGCGCAGTCTGCTTTGACCCGGCACCGCCGCCGGCGCGACCCGCCGTGATACCGCCCTTCATGTTCGCGACCGGCGTCGAGAACAGCTACCCCACGGTCGGTCGCCGACGCGTCGACGAGATGCAGGCCTGCGGCCACTACGACCGCTGGCGGGACGACTTCGACTGCGTCCAGGACCTCGGCCTTCACG
>DATIDZ010000113.1:0-11697 GCA_035456045.1 Caldimonas sp. | reverse complement strand
GCGGCCTGCCCGGGCTGCATTCGACGTACGTCCTCTACGACGCGAGCACCGGCGTTCCGCTCGCGTGGATCGACGGTGACGAGATCACGGCGCGACGCACCGCCGCCACGTCCGCGCTGGCGGCGTCGCGACTCGCCCCCGTGCACGCACGCCATCTCGCCCTGATCGGCGCCGGGCGCATCGCCCGACTGCTGCCCGAGGCGCATCGCGTCGTCCGGCCGATCGAGCGCGTCAGCGTGTGGGCGCGCTCGCCCGCGCGCGCCGCGGCGCTCGTCGCCGATCTCGTCGGCGAGGGCTTCGACGCGCGGGTCGCGACGAGCGTCGAGGCCGCCGTCGCCGAGGCCGACATGGTCAGCTGCGCGACGCTGGCGCGCGCGCCGATCGTCTGCGGTCGCTGGCTCGCGCCGGGCAGTCACCTCGACCTGATCGGCTCGTTCACGCCGGCGATGCGCGAGGCCGACGACGCCTGCTTCGCGGCCGCTCGGGTGGTCGTCGACAGCGACGATGCGGCGATCAAGAGCGGCGACCTGATCGGGCCCCTGGCACGCGGCGTCCTCGAGCGCGCCGACATCGGCACGCTGGCCGGCGTGGTGCGCGGGCAAGTCGACGAGGGTCACCCAGCCGGGAAGCGCACCGTCTTCAAGTCCGTCGGCAGCGCGCTCGAGGACCTCGCGGCGGCGATGCTCGTCCACGGCGGTACGCACGTCGCGCGGGGCGCGACATGACGACGCGCTCGCCGCTGCGCGCAGCCATCACCGCCGCCTGCCGCCGCGCGGAGACCGAGGCGGTGCCGCCCCTCGTCGCCGAGGCGCGGCTGCCGGTGCAGACCGCCGCCGCGGCCCAGGCGCTCGCCCGCCGGCTCGCGCAGGCGCTGCGCGATCGCAGGAGCGCGGTCGGTCGCGAAGGGATGGTGCAGGGCCTGCTGCAGGAGTACTCGCTGTCGTCGCAGGAAGGCGTGGCGCTGATGTGCCTGGCCGAGGCGCTGCTGCGCATCCCCGATCCGGCGACCCGCGATGCGCTCATCCGCGACAAGATCAGCACCGGCCAGTGGCACGAGCACCTCGGCCGCAGCCCCTCGCTGTTCGTCAACGCGGCGACCTGGGCGCTGCTGCTCACCGGCAAGCTGGTGTCGACGCACAGCGAGTCGGGACTGTCGAGCGCGCTGGCGCGCCTCGTCGGCAAGGGCGGCGAGCCCCTGATCCGAAAGAGCGTCGACCGGGCGATGCGCCTGATGGGCGAGCAGTTCGTCACCGGCGAGACGATCGCCGAGGCCCTCGCCAACGCGCGACCGCGCGAGGCCCAGGGCTTCCGCTACTCGTACGACATGCTCGGCGAGGCGGCGCTGACCGGCGACGATGCGGCGCGCTACCGCCGTGCCTACGAGCACGCGATCGACGCCATCGGACAGGCGTCGAACGGCCGCGGCATCCACGCAGGGCCGGGCATCTCGATCAAGCTCTCGGCGCTGCACCCGCGCTACAGCCGGGCGCAGATCTCCCGAGTCCACGACGAGCTCTATCCGGTGCTCAAGGACCTTGCGGTGCGTTCGCGTCGCCACGACATCGGGCTCAACATCGACGCCGAGGAGGCCGATCGCCTCGAGCTCTCGCTCGACCTGCTCGAGCGCCTCTGCGTCGAGCCCGAGCTCGCCGGCTGGAACGGCATCGGCTTCGTCGTCCAGGCGTACCAGAAGCGCTGCCCGTTCGTGATCGATGCGCTCGTCGATCTCGCCCGCCGGTCGAAGCATCGGCTGATGGTTCGCCTCGTCAAGGGCGCGTACTGGGACAGCGAGATCAAGCGCGCCCAGGTCGACGGGCTCGACGGCTATCCGGTCTACACGAGGAAGGCCTACACCGACGTCGCGTACCTCGCCTGCGCGCGGCGACTGCTCGCGGCGCCCGACGCGGTGTTCGCTCAGTTCGCGACCCACAACGCGCATACCCTCGCGGCGGTCTATCACCTCGCGGGCGGCGAGAGCGCGCCGGCCGACCGCTACGAGTTCCAGTGCCTGCACGGCATGGGCGAGCCGCTCTACGAGCAGGTCGTCCGGCCGCTCGCCGACGGCGGGCTCGGCCGGCCGTGCCGCATCTACGCGCCGGTCGGCACGCACGAGACGCTGCTCGCCTACCTCGTCAGGCGCCTGCTCGAGAACGGCGCCAACACGTCGTTCGTCAACCGCATCGCCGATGCGTCGGTGCCGATCGACGAGCTCGTCGAGGATCCGGTGACGACCGTCGAGCGGATCGCCGACGCCGAGGCCGACGCGCGCGGGCGCGTCCTCGGGCGGCCGCATCCGGCGATCCCGCTGCCGCGCGAGATCTACGGCGATGCGCGACTGAACTCGCGCGGGCTCGACCTGTCGAGCGAAGACGATCTGGCTCTGCTGGCCGCGGCCGTTCGGGCGAGTCGTGCGGAAACGTGGACCGCCGCGCCGATGCTGACGCCGAGCGACGGCGCATCGCAGGGCGATGGCGACGGCGATGGCGCCGCGCGTGCCGAGGCGCAGGCCGTGCGCAATCCCGCCGACCACGCCGACGTGGTCGGCCGCGTTCGCGAGGCGACGCTCGCCGACGTCGAGCGGGCCGTGGCGAGCGCATGCGCCGGCGCGTCTTCCTGGGCGGCCACGGCCGTGGAGGAGCGCGCAGCGATGCTGGAGCGCGCGGCGGACGCTCTCGAGGCGGACCTGCCGCGCCTGCTCGGCCTGCTGTCGCGCGAAGCGGGCAAGACGTATCCGAACGGCATCGCGGAAGTGCGCGAGGCGGTCGACTTCCTGCGCTTCTATGCGGCACAGGCGCGCCGCGACCTCGGCGGCGACGGCCTTCGTCCGGTCGGTCCCGTGGTCTGCATCAGCCCGTGGAATTTCCCGCTCGCGATCTTCACCGGCCAGGTCGGCGCGGCGCTCGCCGCCGGCAATCCGGTGCTGGCCAAGCCGGCGGAGCAGACGCCGCTGATCGCCGCCGAGACGGTCCGGCGGCTGCGCGCCGCCGGCGTGCCGCCGGCGGCGCTGCAGCTGCTCCCGGGTCGCGGCGAGACGGTCGGCGCCGCGCTGGTCGCGGATGCGCGCGTGCAAGGGGTGATGTTCACCGGGTCGACCGAGGTCGCGCGCCTGCTGCAGAAGAGCCTCGCGTCGCGACTCGACGATTCCGGTCGTTCCGTGACGCTGATCGCCGAGACCGGTGGCCAGAACGCGATGCTGGTCGACTCGTCGGCGCTCGCCGAGCAGGTCGTCGGCGACGTCGTCGCCTCGGCGTTCGACAGCGCCGGCCAGCGCTGCTCGGCGTTGCGCGTGCTGTGCCTTCAGGACGACGGCGCCGGCCGGATCGTTGCCATGCTGAAGGGCGCGATGGCCGAAAGCCGCATCGGCATCCCCGACGCGCTCGCCGTCGACGTCGGCCCGGTGATCGACGGCGAGGCGCGCGCGGCCATCGAAGCGCACGTCGCGGCGATGCGGTCGCGCGGGCGGCCCGTGTTCGAGCATGCGCGAGGCGATCCCGCGGACACCGCGCGCGGCACCTTCGTCCGGCCGACGCTGATCGAGCTCGATCGCCTCGACGAGCTCGAGCGCGAGGTGTTCGGCCCGGTGCTGCACGTCGTCCGCTACCGCCGGCGCGATCTCGCGAAGATGATCGACCAGGTCAACGCGACCGGCTACGGCCTCACGCTCGGCGTGCAGTCGCGCATCGACGAGACGATCGCGCAGGTCGTCGCCGGTGCGCGGGTCGGCAACGTCTACGTCAACCGCAACATGGTCGGCGCGGTCGTCGGAGTGCAGCCGTTCGGCGGCGAAGGGCTGTCGGGCACCGGGCCCAAGGCGGGCGGGCCGCTCTACCTCTACCGCCTGCTCGCGCGCGCGCCGATCGACGCCATGGCGCGGGCACTTGCCGCCGGCCGCATCGAGGAGTCGCCTTCGCCCGGCGGTGCGATGCCCCTGCGCGAGCTGCAACGATGGGCCGAAGGTGACGGCCACGCCGCGCTTGCGGATCTTTGCGGCGAGTTCGAGCGGAGGTCGCGCGTCGGCGTCGCGTCGCTGCTGTCGGGGCCGACGGGCGAGCGCAATGTCTACACCCTGCAGCCGCGCGACGCGGTGCTCTGCCTCGCCGCCGCCGAGGGGGATCGCCTCGCGCAGCTCGCCGCCGTGCTCGCCGTCGGCAGCCGCGCCCTCTGGCCGCGCGATGCCGCGCCGCTGCGGGCGCGCCTGCCGGAGCCGGTGCGCGCGCGCATCGACCTGACCGACGACTGGACCGCGGCGGATGCGCGCTTCGACACCGTCCTCCACCACGGCAGCGGCGACGAGCTGCGTCGCGTGGCTGCCGTGCTGGCCGCGCGTCCGGGACCGATCGTCGGCGTCGAGGGATTGCGGCCGGGGGACACGGCGCTGCCGCTCGAGCGGCTCGTCGTCGAGCGCGCCTTGAGCGTGAACACCGCAGCGGCGGGCGGCAACGCGACGCTGATGACCTTGCAATGAGGACCGCGTGCCTGCTCGCGGGCCGAGCGCTCGTTGCCGCGGTCCTGGCCGTGTCGGCGGCCACCGGCTCGGCGGAGACGATCGAACGCACGCTGCGCGTCGGCACGCGCGAGCGCAGCTACGAGATCGACCTGCCGGCGGGCCACGACCGCGCCCGCGCGTTTCCCGTCGTCATCGTCTTCCACGGCGGCGGCGGCTCCGCCGACTCGGTGCGCCGCCAGACGCGGATGAGCGCCAAGGGCGAGGCCGAGGGCTTCATCGCCGTCTACCCGCAGGGCTCGGGCGGCTTCGCCGGCAGGCTCAAGACGTGGAACGCCGGCACCTGCTGCGGGGCCGCGATGAAGGAGCGCGTGGACGAGATGGCGTTCGTCGCCGCGCTCCTCGATGACCTCGGCGACGCCGTGGCGATCGATCGCGCGCGCGTCTACGCGACCGGCATCTCGAACGGCGGGATGATGGCCTATGAAGTAGCGTGCGCGCTCGCCGACCGCATCGCGGCGATCGCCGTCGTCGCCGGCGAGATGACCGCTCTCGAGCGTTGCCGGCCGTCGCGACCGGTGCCGGTTCTCGTGATCCACGGCAGCGCCGATGCGAACCTGCCGGTCGAGGGCGGCACCGGCGCCAAGGCGTTCGCGGTGCACGACGTGCGCAGCGTCGCTTCTGCCGTCGAGTTCTGGCGCCGCCACGACGGTTGCGGCAACGACGCCCGCAGCGAGGCCGAGGGGGCCGTGCGGCGAACGATCTACGCGTCGTGCCACGACGGCAGCGAGGTCGAGCTCGTCATGATCGCCGGCGGCGGCCACTCGTGGCCGGGCGGCGATCGGCTGGCGCGCTTCCTGGACCCGCCGTCACCCGCCCTCGACGCGACCGCCGAGATCTGGCGCTTCTTCGCGCGGCATTAGCGCGCGGGCGTTGCGGTGCCTGGGAACGGCGGTTGCCGCGGTGACGGGCCACCGGAGATCCGCCATGACCAAGCTCGACGCCGACCATCGCAACGCACTCGATTCGCGCCAGTTCGCTTTCCCGAAGGAGCGCAAGGAGCCGCTCGAGAACGCCAGCCATGTCCGCAACGCGATCGCCCGATTCAACCAGGTCGACGGCGTCAGCGATGCCGAGCGCGACGAGGCGTGGAAGCGCATCAAGGCGGCGGCGAAGAAGTTCGGCGTCGAGGTGAAGGAAAAGAGCTGGCGCGAGATCGGCCGCGGGTGACGACCCTGCGTTGCCGGCGAGGTGGACTCGCGGGTGACGACCTTGTCCTGCCGGCGAGGTAGGCGAGGCGTGCAGCGCGTCGCGCCGACAGGGTGTCAGGCGTGACCGCTCGGCAGTCGCCGCAGACGCCAGGACGCCCGCTGCCAGGCGCGGCGGAGCCTCACGCGCCAGGTCGCCCGGATCGGGCCGCGGGCGCTGTCGTCGTGCGCAGGTCCCGGCAGCTCGGTCACGCCGAACCGAAGCGACTCCAGCTCCGACGGCGCGGGCGTCGAAACAGGAGCGTCGCCGAAGCGGTCGATCCAGTCGGAGAGGCTGATCAATGCCATGGGGTCGGGGAGGGAGCGTCGCCGCCCAGCCGTCCCTCTTCCAACGAGGGGCCGCGATGGACGGTTGACGACGGATGTTCCCAACCGGGAGCAACGAGCGTGCCTTGTCATTGCGACAAAAAAGGCCCGTCCGGCGGACTCGCCGAACGGGCCGCTTCCATGCGCGGGTCAGGCGAGGCGCTCGACGCTCTCGAGTCGCCTCATGCAGCGAACCGGATCAGCTGCGACGCCGACGCGCCGTCCAGCCGACCGCCGCGAGGCCGGCCAGGAAGAGCGCATACGTCTCGGGTTCGGGGATCGGCGAGGTGAAGTTCACCGAGCCGCCGCCCTGCGTGATCTTGAACCCGCCGGCGAAGCCGCTGACGAGCGGCGAGACCTGCGACGGGCTGTTGATGAACGACGACACGGCGACGTTGTAGAACGGGGTCGGGTTGAGGAAGAAGGAGCCCGCCGCCGCCGTCGGCACGAACGTGAGGTTCGCGCTCGCGAAGGCGTTGAACGACGGCGATTGCGGCGTCGTTCCCACCGAGCTCTGGCCAGCACCGGTCAGCAGCGAACCGGTGGCGAGCGCGACCCGCGAGCCGGCGCCGACGCTCGTCGTCGGGTTGTCGCTGGCGTCGAAGCCGAACGTCGCGGGCGGTCCGTTGTAGCCGTACAGCGTGTAGTTGAGGCTGGTGAACTGGCCGAACGTCGGCGTGACCGCCGGATTGGCTGCCGTGACGGTGCCTGTCCCCGAGAACTCGAAGAAGAGCCCGTAGGTGCTGTTCAGCCCGGCCGGCGGGGTCGTGGTGCCTGCCAGCTGGAAGCTCTGCACGGCGAGGAAGCCCGAGTCGCTGAACGACGGACCGGTCAGGCGGACAGTCGAGAAGTCCGAGATGATGATGTTGTCGGCGCGGACCTGGGTGCCGGCGAGCGGCGTCGTCGCGCCCGCCGGGTTGAGCGTGAACGGCGGAAGGACCTGCGCCGACGCCGAGTACGCCGCGCCGAGGGCAGCGCACAGGACACTGAGCCTGAGCAGGGTTTGAGGAAGTCGCGATGCAGGGTTCATGGGGCGGTCTCCGGTGGGCCGAGGATGGATGGCCGAAGCACACGGCAGCCAGCGTGCCGCTTTCGCTCCGGACCCCCCGACCAAGGGGGTCATTCGCCGGGTGGACCCGCCGACCCTTCCGGAATCACCAGGCGGTCGAGCGCCAGCCTCAGTGATCGCGCCTGCGCCGCGGCGCCGTGACCGAGGCGGCCCATGAACACCGCGTTCTCCGCGTCACGTTCGCCGAGCAGGCCGTCGAGTCGATCGGCGATCAGCTCGGCGCGCTGCCGTGCCGCCGCGACGTCGCTGAAGCGGACGCCGCGCCGCGCGTAGGCCGCGAACATCAGCGGCGTGTGCTGCGGCTGAAGTTGCAGGCCGAGGCGCGTGGCCGTGAGCCAGAAGCGCTGTGCGGCGGCGCCGGCGGCGAGATGGTCGGCGGCATCGCGCGGCGGCTTGTCCGCGACGATGACGAAGTGCGCTGCGCAGCGCAGGCCGGGAATGAGCTCGAGCTGAAGTCGCGGCAGCAGCGTTCCCCCGAACCAGCGGTTCATGCGCGTCACGCGCGGCCAGCTCGCCAGGATCCATCGCATCGAGCGCACCGAGAGCGCGTCCGTGCCGAGCGCCTGGTCGGGGATGCGATCGTCGCTGTAGCGGGCATCCCACTCGATGATCCGGCGATGGACCTCCCACGCCTCCGGGATCGTCAGGCGGATCCTGGCGCTGCGCACGGCCAGCCACGCCAGGCGCAGACGCTCGCGCGGCGACTGGAACCACACGACGCGGTAGCCGTCGCCGACCGCGGCGTCGAGCGCTCGCCGCGAGTTCTCCTCGAGCGAGCGGAGGTCAAGCGACCTGCGCTGCACGCTTCGCCCCCGGACGAAGGCGTGCAGCGGGTCGGCACGCACCGCCTCCGACGCCTCGATGCGGACGTCGACGAGGGGACCAGCGTCGGCGCCGGCCGGGCGAAGCTCGTGCGTGAGCGCGCAGCCCTCGACGCTGGCCGCGATCCGCATCGTCTCGAGCATCGCGCCGACCGAGAGCAGCGCCGCGCTGCCCTCGAGGTCGTAGACGCCGAGACCCTCCATCCGGGCGTGGACGACGACGTGCGACCGCGAGCGGATCTCGAAGCGCCAGGGCTGGCTGTTGTCGCCGCTCGGCGCCCAGCGCGCGAGATCGAGGATCCGGCGCAGCCGGGGCGTCACTTCGACCCCCGGATGCCAGCGTCGAGGAAACGGCGGCGGGCCAGCGCGATCAGGGCCCTCTGAAGCGGATGCGAATTACCGCCGGGCCGCCACGTGCGCTTGAGCCGGTTCTTGTACGCGTCGAAGTGGATGCCCCACGGCGCGGCGAAGACCCGCCCGCGGCCGAGCAGGATCTTCAGCGCCTCGGTGCCGGCGATGCCGGCGCACAGGTCGCACGCCATGACGGTCGACGGCCCGCGGCGCTCGGCGAGGTCGACGCGCGAAGGATCGACCAGGTAGCCGAGCTGAAGCATCGACGGCGTGAGGCCGACGAGGAAGCGTGCCGACATCTCGGCCTGCGAGCATCCGCCCAGGCCGAAGTACTGCTCGAACGTCATCTGGCCGGGCATGAAGGCGAGCAGCGCGGCGCCCATTCCCAACGGCGCGACCGTGATCGCCGGGATGCCGCGGCGAGCGCACAGCTCGAAGATCGTGCGCCGCACGTCGAGCACGAAGAAGTCGAGGCCATCGATGTAGAGGTCGGCCCCGTCCAGGAAGTCCTCGACGTTGCCTTGGTGCACACCCTGCGGAAACGATCGGATGTCGACGTTCGGGTTGATCGAAGCGGCCATCTCGCACATGACGTCGAGCTTCGCCCGGCCGAGCGTGCCCACGGTCGCGCCGGCCTGACGGTTGAAATTTTGAACTTCGAAAGAATCGAAGTCGGAGAGGCTGAAGTTGCCGATTCCGAGGCGACTGAGGGTCAGCAGGTGGGCGCCGCCCACGCCGCCGAGACCGGCGATGGCGACACGTTTGCCGCGCAGCACGTCTTGCTCGGTCTCGGTGATCCAGCCGAGGTTGCGGTCGAAAGCTTCACGATACGAAAACATGGCGCGCGCCGAAAGGTCAGCGGACAGCGCTTGGCGGCGATCCGCGCGGCTGCACGACTGCGTCGGCAATGGGCGCAGTTCATGCTTCGCAAGCGTGTCCGAGAGAGGTCATGGGGAGAAGACGGGCAGGCGCAGACCGGTCACAAGGTCCACGTCGTACTGCCTGCGCCGAGCCCGCTGCAGCGCCGCAAGGCGACCGGGGCATCAACTGCAAGCAATCGTAACAGTCTGCCAAAAGTTGGCAGCGAAGAGGAGAAATTTTTGTCTGTTCCGGCCCGAGCGGCCCCTGCCGCTTTTCATGACCACCGAGCCCCTCCATCTTCATCGTCTTCATCGTCTTCGTCGCCCTTTCCGAGGCTCGCCCACCCTCTGCACGAGGAGCTCGTCGAGCTGGAAGACGAGTCTCGCCAGCGCTTCAAAATATTTGCTGTCAAACAGGCGTCCGAGCTGCGCCGCGCCAGCGCCCTGCTGCAGCGGCGCTACGCATGGCGCGGCTATTCGGTCGCGCCGCTCGAGGCCCGGACGCGCCGCTCCATCACGCTGACCGCCTCCAGCGGAGGCACCACGGTCGCGACGATCACGGCAGCGCTCGACAGCGCCGAGGGTCTGTTCGTCGAGGCGCTGTACCCCGATTGCGTCGCCGAGCTGCGCCAGCCCGGGCGCAAGCTGTGCGAGTTCACGAAGTTCGCGGTCGACGAGTCGGTGCGCTCTCAGGCGCTGCTCGGCGCCGTCTTTCACGTCGCCTGCATGTACGTGCTCGACGTGCATCGCTGCACCGATGCGCTCATCGAAGTGAACCCGCGCCACGTCCGCTTCTACGAGCAGATGCTCGGCTTCACCTGCGCTGCCAACGAGCGGCTCGACCCGTCGGTCAACGCCGCGGCGGTCCTGATGCGGCTCGACCTCGGCTACTGCGCCGGAGAGATCGGCCGCCTCGCCGGGGCCGGACGCGCCGGCCGGCGCGAGCGCTCGTTCTATCCCCACTTCTTCTCGCGCGACGTCGCCGACGAGGTGGTGAGCCGGCTGCGCACGCACTGATCCGACGTCGCGGCTGTCGCGGCCGCTCGGCCGCGCGCGCTCAGGCGTGCGGCGAGGCGGTAGTGCGCGGCGGCGCGCCCGAGGTCGAGGCCGAGGCGGGAATCGACTCGCCGCTGCGAATCGCGCCGCTCGCCGGGTCGAGCGCGACGACGCGATCGGCGATGGCGATCGTTTCCTTGCGGTGCGCGACGAGCACGCGCGTCATCTCCATCGCCTCGACGGCGCGGGTCACGAGCGCCTCGCTCGCGGCGTCGAGGTGGCTCGTCGCCTCGTCGAGGAACAGCACGCGCGGTGCGTGATAGAGAGCGCGCGCGATGAAGAGGCGCTGCTTCTGGCCGCCCGAGATGTCGGCGGCCGCCTCGGCGAGCATCGAGTGGTACTGCATCGGCATCGATTCGACGTCGCCGGCGACGTTGGCCTGGCGCGCCGCCCGGGCGACGCGCTCGAGATCGATCGGCGAGTCGAAGAACGAGATGTTGTCGGCGACGGTGCCCTGGAACAGGATGTCATCCTGCATCACCACGCCGATCACGCGGGCGAGGTCGGCCGAGGGGATCGTCCTCAGGTCGCGGCCGTTGACGAGCACCTCGCCGCGATCCGGCTCGAGCAGGCCGATCATGAGATGGAGCAGCGTCGTCTTGCCGCTGCCGGAGGGCCCGGTGATCGCGACCGATTCGCCCGGCTCGATCGTCAGGCTCGCGCCCTTCAGGATCCACGGGCTGTCGTTGCCGTAGCGAAACCACACGTCACGGACCTCGATGCGCACGCCGCCGTCGCCGACGACGAATGGGCGCTGGTCTGCCGCGTCGTCGGCGCGGGCGTCGTCGGCCATCACGTCGTCGATCCGCTCGGCGTTCGTCCGGACGCGGCGCAACTCCATCGCGTACAGGACGGCGCGATTGAGGCGCTCGACCAGGAAGGCACGGAACAGGAAGAACATCATCATCGTGCCGAGCGTGATCCGGTTGCCCAGCACGAGCCAGGTGCCGAGCGCGATCAGGGCGACGTTGCCGAGGCCGTTCGTCAGTTGCGAGGCCTGTGCCGAGAACATCGCCAAGCGGCCTTCGACGAGGCCGAGGTTGGTCAGCTCGACGAACTTGTTGCGCCAGACGTTCATGCGCACGAGCTCCTTGCCGAACAGCTTGATCGCCCGCGCCGCGCGCGCGTTCTCGAGGAAGTAGGCGTCGGCCTGGGCGCCGATGCGCAGGCTCCGGCGCGAGACGTCGATCGCAGCGCGGCGCAGCCCCGCGGTGGCGGCGAGGTTGAGGGCCGCGAAGACGACCACCACCGCCGCCATCGACGGCACGGCGAGCAGCATCACGCCGACGATCGCGAGCGACATCACGCCGTCGAGCAGCGCCTGCAGCAGCTGCGCGGTCACGAGCGACTGGATCGTGTCGACGGAGCGGCTGCGGCTCAGGATGTCGGCGCTGTGGTGCCTGAGGAAGAAGCGCGCGGGCTTGCGGTGCAGCGCGCGCACGAACCGGTCCTTCAGCTCGAAGCCGACGCGCGCGCCGAACACGGCGAGCGTCCAGCCGCGGACGACCGAGATCGCCGCCTG
>DATIDZ010000112.1:0-6560 GCA_035456045.1 Caldimonas sp. | reverse complement strand
CGTGCGCGGAGCCAAGGTTCAGGAGGATGGGGGCCATCCGTTCCGCAAGCATTTCGAAGACCTGCAGATCGGCGATTCGCTGCTGACGCATCGCCGCACCGTGGGCGAGGCCGACATCGTCGCCTTCGGCGGCATCTCGGGCGATTTCTTCTACATGCACTTCGACGAGATCGCGGCGAAGGAATCGGCATTCGGCCAACGCATCGCCCACGGCTACTTCGTGCTGTCGGCGGCCGCGGGCCTGTTCGTGTCGCCCGCGCCGGGGCCGGTGCTCGCCAACTACGGGCTCGACACGCTGCGCTTCGTCAAGCCGGTCGGCATTGGCGACACCATCCGCGCGCGACTCACGTGCAAGCGCAAGATCGATCGCAACAGGAAGGATGCCCAGGGGCGCGGCCAGGGCGTGGTGGCCTGGGATGTGGAAGTCACCAACCAGGCCGACGAGATCGTCGCCAGCTACGACATCCTGACGCTGGTCGCCAAGCGCTCGAAGGAGACGGGCGCCTGACTGCCTTCCGGTTTGACGCCTCGCCGCCGGGGGGTAAACCCCTTCGGGCAGCTCGCGAGCCGCTCCCTAGAATCGCCGTCGTTGAAACGCCGGAGAAGGCATGGCCCAGAGTCGTCGCGCCGACAAGGCACCTCAAGCCGCGGCGGCCGCAGCCGGCCCGCGCATCCTCAAGAAGTACCCGAACCGGCGCCTCTACGACACCGAGATCTCGAGCTACATCACTTTGAGCGACGTCAAGGCGATGGTGCTCCAGGGCACTTCGTTCGAGGTGCGCGACGCGAAGACCGGCGAAGACCTGACGCGAAGCATCCTGTTGCAGATCATCCTCGAGGAAGAGACGGGCGGCGTGCCGATGTTCTCGACTTCGACGCTGGCGCAGATCATCCGCTTCTACGGCCACGCGATGCAGGGCATGATGGGCTCGTACCTCGAGCAGAACCTGCAGACGTTCACCGACGTGCAGGCGCGCCTGGCCGAGCAGTCGAAGGGCCTTTACGACCCGAAGCTGCAGAGCCCCGAGCTGTGGACCAAGTTCCTGAGCGGGCAGGCGCCGATGGTGCAGAACCTGATGGGTAACTACCTCGAGCAATCGCGCAACATCTTCATGCAGATGCAGGAACAACTGAGCAAGCAGGCCGAGACCATCTTTCCGCCGACGATCGGGCGCGGCGCGCCGACCAAGCGGTGAGCGGCATCGCCCGCTGCGTCGCCGGTGCTTGGCTGGCGGCGGCGTCGATGCTCGCCGACGCCGCGCCGCCGGCCGCGCCTGCATCCGTGCCCGTGCGCGCGAACGCCTCGGCGCCGGCGGCGTCGACGGCGGCCGCCGCGGCGCCCGTCGAGTTCGTCGGCCTGCTCGAGACCGGAACGACGTACGTCGCGGAGATGGCCTACGACGCGCGCGCGCTGCGCATCTGGCGGCCGGTCAGGGAGGTTCGCGTCCCCAAGAATGTCGCCTGGACGATCGACTGGACCAACATCGACCGCTTTCCGCAGCTCAAGACGGCGGCGACTCAGGCCAAGCCGCAGCGCTTCCGCTTCACGGTGGTCAAGAACGACATCGTCTCCGGCTCGCCGGCGATGCCGTGGATGTCGACCTATCGCTGCGAGATCCTCGCCGTCGAGCCGGTCGCCGTCGCGGGGCCTTCCCCAGCGCCGGCGAAGAAGCGCTAGCCGATCGGCGAAAATGCGCGGCATGAGCGATGCCGCGCTGGAACCGAACCGCACCGTCAGCGCCGCGCCGAAGATCGGCTTCGTCTCGCTCGGCTGCCCGAAGGCGCTCACCGACTCCGAGCTGATCCTCACCCGGCTGAACGCCGAGGGCTACGCGACATCGAAGACGTTCGCGGGCGCCGACCTCGTCATCGTCAACACCTGCGGCTTCATCGACGATGCGGTGCGCGAAAGCCTCGACACGATAGGCGAGGCGCTGGCCGCCAACGGCAAGGTCGTCGTCACCGGCTGCCTCGGCGCGAAGGCGGGCGAGGGCGGCGGCAACCTCGTGCGCCAGATGCATCCGAGCGTGCTCGCCGTGACCGGCCCGCATGCGACGGAGGAGGTCATGGACGCGGTGCACGCGCACGTGCCCCGGCCGCACGATCCGTTCGTCGACCTCGTGCCGGCGCGGCCTGCCATCGGCATCAAGCTGACCCCGAAGCACTACGCCTACTTGAAGATCAGCGAAGGCTGCAACCACCGCTGCACGTTCTGCATCATCCCGAGCCTGCGCGGCGACCTCGTCTCGCGCCCGATCGGCGACGTGCTGGCCGAGGCGTCCGCGCTGTTCGAGTCGGGCGTCAAGGAACTGCTCGTCATCAGCCAGGACACCAGCGCCTACGGCGTCGACGTGCGCTACCGCACCGGCTTCTGGGACGGCCGGCCGGTGAAGACGCAATTGCTCTCGCTGTGCGAGCAGCTCGCCGAGATCGCGGCGCGGCACGGCGCGTGGATTCGGCTGCACTACGTCTATCCGTACCCGCACGTCGACGCGGTCCTGCCGCTGATGGCGACGGGCGCGATCCTCCCCTACCTCGACGTGCCGTTCCAGCATTCGCATCCCGACGTGCTGCGCCGCATGAAGCGGCCGGCGAGCGGCGAGAAGAACCTCGAGCGGCTCGCGCGCTGGCGCGAGATCTGCCCGCAGCTCGTCGTCCGCAGCACCTTCATCGCCGGCTTTCCCGGCGAGACCGAGGCCGAGTTCGAGCACCTGCTCGACTTCATGCGCGAAGCGCGCATCGATCGGGCCGGCTGCTTCGCCTATTCCGCGGTCGCCGGCGCCGGCGCGAACGAGCTGCCGGGCATGCTGCCGCAGGCGGTTCGCGACGAGCGCCGGGCTCGCTTCATGCGCGTCGCCGAGGACGTCGCCATCGCCAAGCTGCAGGAGCGCGTCGGCGCGACGATGCAGGTCCTCGTCGATTCGGCCTCGGCGCTCGGCAGGAAGGGCGCCTGGGGCCGCAGCTACGCCGACGCGCCCGAGATCGACGGGCGCGTGCGCCTGCTGCCGCCCGACAAGGCGTCGAAGACGCTCCGGGCCGGCGAATTCACGCGCGCGCGGATCGTCGCCGCCGACGGCCACGACCTCGTCGCCATGCCCCTTTGACGCTCGGTGCTGTCGCCATGACCCAGAAGAACCGCCGCCGCAGCACCACCCTGGTCCAGCACGACTACCGGCCGCCGGCCGGATTCGAAGCCCCGCAGCCGCCCGTGCACAAGGCGTCGACCATCGTCTTCGCCGACACCGCGGCGATGCGCGCCCGCAGCTGGAAGGGAAAGGCCGGCTACACCTACGGGCTGCTCGGCACGCCGACGACGTTCATCCTCGAAGAGCGCATCGCCACGCTCGAAGGCGGCGTGCACACCGTTCTCGTGCCGAGCGGGCTGGCGGCGATCACCGTCGTCGACATGGCGCTGCTCAAGGCGGGCGACGAGGTCCTCGTCCCGGACAACGTGTACGGGCCGAGCAAGGACTTCGCGCGCCATGAGCTCGCGCGCTGGGGAATCGCCCACCGCTTCTACGATCCGATGGACCCGCCGTCGCTCGCCGCCGCGATCGGCGTCCGCACCCGCCTCGTCTGGCTGGAAGCGCCCGGCTCGGTGACGATGGAATTTCCCGACCTGGTCGCCCTCGTCGGCATCGCCCGCGAGCGCGGCGTCACCGTCGCGCTCGACAACACCTGGGGCGCCAGCGTGGCGTTCAATCCGTTTCGCTTCGGCGCGGCCGACGGCGCGACGGCCGCGGTCGACATCTCGGTGCAGGCCTTGACCAAGTACCCCTCCGGCGGTGGCGACGTCCTGATGGGCTCGGTGACGACGCGCGACGCGGCGCTGCACGAGCGCATCAAGGGCACGAACATGCGGATCGGCTTCGGCATCGGCGCCAACGACGCCGAGCTCGTCCTGAGGTCGCTGCCCTCGCTCCTGGTGCGCTATGAAGCGCAGGGCCGCGCCGGGCGCCGGCTCGCCGACTGGTGGGCGGGGCGAGCCGAGGTGACGCAGGTGCTTCATCCCGCGCTCGAAGGATCGCCGGGCCACGAGAACTGGAAGCGCCTGTGCAGCGACGCGGCGGGTCTCTTCTCGATCGTCTTCGACGAGCGCTACACGCGCGCGCAGGTCGATGCGTTCGTCGATTCGCTCGAGCTGTTCCGGATCGGCTACTCGTGGGCCGGCCCGGTCAGCCTCGTGGTGCCCTATGAGCTCGCAGGGATGCGCTCGAAACCCGGGTGGCGCGGCATGCTGGTCCGGTTCTCACTCGGCCTCGAGGACGTCGACGACCTGATCGACGACTGCCGCCAGGCGCTCCAGGCGCTGGCCGCCCCCTGACGTCGCCGACCCTGATCGCTCCGCTTCAGCGGCGACGCAGGCGAAGCGTCAAGGGCTCGGGCGACATCGTGAACGACAGCTCTTCGAGCGGCTCGCCGCCGCTGCGCGTCGACACGTCCTCGATGTCGAACCGGCCGAGCAGGACCGCCAGCGCGATCTTGATCTCGAGCATGGCGAGATGGCGACCCGGGCAGACGCGCGGACCGGCACCGAACGGCATCGCGATCCGGTTGGCCGACGCCGCCCCGTGCGCGGCACCGTCGCCGACCCAGCGCTCCGGGCGAAAGCTTCTTGGCGCGGGAAAGTGCTCCTCGCTCAGGCTGTCGCTCCGCATCACGCCCCAGATCAGCGTGTCCGCCGGGATCCGGATGCCGGCGACCGTCGTCTCGCGCAGCGCCTGCAGCATCAGGAAAGGCGCGACCGGGCGCAGTCGCATCGCCTCGTTGACGCACGCTTCGACGTAGTCGAGCGTGGCGAAGTCGTCGATCGTCCACGCGGCAGGATCGCCGACGCGCTCGTCGATCTCGGCGCGCGCGCGCGCCAGGCACTCGGGGTGCTCGAACAGCAGCCAGATCGCCCACGCGAGCGAGTTCGCGGTCGTGTCCTCGCCGGCGAGCAGCATCGTCAGCACGTTGCCGTGGACCTCGCTCGGCGTGATGCCCGACTGCGGGTCGTCGGCGGCGACGATCATCGCCTCGAGCAGGTTCTTCGGCGCGGCGCGGCGCTTCGGGTCCTCGAGCCGCTGCCGCGCGGCGGCGATGAAGCCCTGGATCGCGGCAGCGACGGCGGCGACGCTGCGATCGAGCTCGCGGTCCGCGGCCGATTTCCACCAGCGCCACGTCGGCACCGCAGCGAACATGCGCCGGAAGACGGCCGGGAAGATCTTGTCGAGGTGCTGCTGGATGACGTCGGCGTCCGACTCGAGCGTGTTCACCTCGGCGCCGAAGGCGAGCCCGGCGACGGTGTCGACGGTGTAGCGCATCAGGTCGGCCTGCAGGTCGATCGGCGTGCCGGCGTCGGCGGCGCGGCCCCATCGCCCGGCGAGGCGCTCGCTGACGACGACGAGCGACGGGAAGTACGCGCGCAGGTGGCGCGGATCGAATCCCGCCATCACCATCCGGCGCTGCCGCTTCCACGCCTCGCCCTCGGCGCCGAAGACGCCGACCGCCGAGCCGATCTCGGCGGAGATCTCGGCCAGCTTCTTGGTGCGGCGAAAGCCGTCGGGCCGGTCGCGCAGCAGCGTGCCCATCACCGCGTGGTCGGCGATCGCGACGAACCGCCGGCTGCCGAGCTGGAAGCGGAAGAAAGGTCCGTACGCCTGCACCCAGCGCTCGACCTGCTGATGGATCCGCGCCCGATCGACCTGGAGCAGGTTGCCCACGAACGGCAGGCCCGGCGGCGACGGCAGGTCGTCGATCTCGCGCGGGCGAGCGGTGCGAGCCGCTGGCGACGTCTCCGTCTCGAGGGTCATGGCGGCTCCCTGCTCAATGCTTGGTCGGCGAGGACACCTTGTGCCGCATCAACCTGCCGTGCTCGCGCTCCCAGTCGCGCTTCTTCTCGGTGTTGCGCTTGTCGTGCTCGGCCTTGCCCTTGGCCAGTGCGATCTCCGCCTTGACGCGGCCGCCCTTGTAGTGGAGGTCGAGCGGCACCAGCGTGAACCCCTTCTGCTCGACCTTGCCGATCAGGCGCCGGATCTCTTCCTTGTGCATCAGCAGCTTCTTGGTCCGGTCGGCCTCGGGCTGCACGTGCGTCGACGCGCTGCCGAGCGGGTTGATGCGGCAGCCGATCAGCCACAGCTCGCCGTCGCGGATGACGACGTAGCCGTCGGTCAGCTGCACCTGGCCGGCCCGGATCGCCTTGATCTCCCAGCCGGAGAGGACCATGCCGGCCTCGTGCCGCTCCTCGATGTGGTACTCGAAACGGGCGCGGCGGTTCTCGGCGATCGACATCGTTTCGTGAGGGAAGGCAGGAGCAGGCGTCGAGCGGGCGACTCCTACAATTTGCGGATTGTATGAAGCACGTCAAGAAGTCGGTGCTCCTCTGGTACTCGCCGCACGAGATCTACCGGATCGTCACCGATGTCGAGCGTTACCCCGAGTTCCTGCCGTGGTGCGAGCGCGTCGAGGTTCTGAGCCGCGACGAGCAAGGGCCGACCGCCCGCCTGCACCTCGCCTTCTCCGGCATCCGCCACGCGTTCACGACCAGGAACGTCCAGGTCGCCGACGAATCGGTCCAC
>DATIDZ010000111.1:0-3183 GCA_035456045.1 Caldimonas sp. | reverse complement strand
ACGCCGGCCCGCCGTTGAGGCCGATGCAGGGGACGCCGCAGACGGTGAACTCGACGGTGAGGACATCGCCCTTCTTGCCGCTCGGAAAGTCATTGGGCGCACGGCGCACGGCGCCGATGCTGCTGTCGGGGAACGTCCTGGCGTAGAACCTCGCCGCGTCTTCGGCCGTGCCGTCGTACCAGAGGCAGAGCGTGTTCTTGGCAATCATGTCGTCGTCTCCTCGAAAGTGCATCGCGCTGCCGTCCGGCCTCGGGGCGCGGGACCGGCTTGCCGATTCTGCCCACTCGCTTCGCGACACCGCAGGGACGTCGCCATTCGCTCACGCGCCGCAGTGTCATTGCCGCGTGGCACGATGCGCCATGGCCCTGCGCGTGCTCGAAGACTGGCTCGCGCGTCTGATCGATCCCGACGGCGATGCCGGCGACGTCTTTCTCGAACCGCACGACGAGCCGGCGCTGATCGACGCCGGCTCCGTGTCCTGGCGCGTCTTCAAGAACCCGCTGTCGGTGTACGTCGGCGGCATCGCCGCCGTGCTGCTGCAGCTGGCCGAGCCGCGCGTCGGCTCCGGCGTGTGGCAGTACACGTCGTTCCGGGAGCGGCCGATGGAGCGGCTGCGGCGCACCGCGCACGCGGCGATGCTCACCGTGTACGGGCCGCGCAGCCGCGCCGAAGCGATGATCGCCAGCGTCAGCCGCATGCACTCGCGCGTGCGCGGCACGGCGCGCGACGGTCGCGCTTTCCGGGCCGACGATCCGGAGCTGCTCGAGTGGGTCCATGCGACGGCGTGCTTCGGCTTTCTCGAGGCGTATCGCCATTACGTGCGACCGCTCGCGTTGGACGAGCGCGACGCGTTCTATGCCGAGAGCGCGCCGATCGCGAGGCTCTACGGCGCGATGTCGGCGCCGGAGACGGAGGCGGCCGTCGCCGCCTTGTTCGAGCGCATGGGCGGGCAGCTGCAGCGCTCGGACGTCGTCCTCGAGTTCCTGGCGATCGTTCGCCGCATGCCGCTCCTGCCCGCGGCACTGCGGCCGGCACAGGCCGTGCTGACAGCGGCGGCGATCGGCCTGCTGCCGGCGCCGCTGCGCGAGCGCATCGGCCTCGACGGGCGGCGGCTGCCGAGGTGGCAACGTCGGCTCGTCTGCACGACGGGGCGGGTCGCCGATCGGATCATGCTGCGAAGCCATCCGGCCGTGCAGGCGTGCCGCAGGCTCGGCTTGCGGCCCGACTTTCTCTCCGCGCGAAAGGTCGACGCCGTCGAGGGCCAGGTGTCGACGGCGCTCAGTCCAGCGGAGAGAAATTCGTCGGCAACGCGAGCTGGTCGGTGCCGGCGTTCGCGTCGATCCAGGCCCGAGCGACCGCGACGACGCGCTCGCCCGCCTCGTTCAGCGACGCGAACACCTCGAGGTCGATGAAGCGTTGCGATCGGGTTCGCGTGCCGTCGAGCGCCATGATCGCGACCCGGGCGCGGTAGCGACCGTTGTCCAGCGGCGTCGACACGTCGGCGAACGTGTATCCCTTGTAAATGCCTCTCGCGCTCAACCCGGCCTCCCTCAACGGAGTCGAATCATTCCATCGCCGTCGCGAGGGCGGCGTGCCGCGCGGCGGGCAGGCCGGCGATTCGGTATCTCCGCACGCGACGGGGGCGCGCGCCGGCGACGCCGACGCGGGCGCCGCTCCAGAACGCCGCGTCGCGGCCGATGAACCTCGACGTGGCCGGCCCCTCTCCCATGACGCTCGCGGCAGCGCCCTCGCCCGCGCCGGCGGGTCGTCTCGACGACTCGCGCCTGCTGCCGGCCGGCACCCGCCTCGACGAGTTCGAGATCCTTCGACCGCTCGGCGTCGGCGGCTTCGGGATCGTCTACCTCGCCCTCGACCGTTCGCTGCTGCGCCAGGTCGCGCTCAAGGAGTTCATGCCCGCCGAGCTCGCCTCGCGCGCCGCGGACGGCACCGTCGGGCCGCGCTCGCCCGACCGGGCCGAGCAGTTCGAGCGCTCGCTCGACGCGTTCTTCAACGAGGCGCGGCTGCTCGCGCCGTTCAACCATCCTGCGCTCGTCCGCGTGCACCGGTTCTGGAAGGCGAACGGCACTGCCTACATGGCGATGCAGTACTGCCCCGGCATGACGCTGGTCGAGGCGCGCCGCGCGATGCACGCGCCGCCCGACGAGGCATGGCTGCGCGCCGTCGTCGCGCCGGTCCTCGATGCGCTGGAGCGGCTGCACCGCGCCGGCGTGTTCCACCGCGACATCTCGCCCGACAACATCCTGCTGTTGCCCAGCGGTCGTCCGATCCTGCTCGACTTCGGCTCGGCCCGCCGGGTCGTCGGTCCCGGAACGAAATCGCTCACCGCGGTGCTCAAGCCGAACTTCGCGCCCGTCGAGCAGTACGGCGACGCGGCCGGCATGGCGCAAGGACCGTGGACCGATCTCTACGCGCTCGGCGCGACGGTCCAGTTCCTCCTCACCGGCGAGGCGCCCACGCCGGCCGTGCTGCGCGTCGTCGACGATGCGCGCGCGCCGCTCGCGAGCGCGGGCGACTCGGCGTTTCCGGGCGTGAGCAAGAGGTTCCTCGCCGCCATCGACTGGACGGCGGCGGTCGCGCCGAAGGATCGGCCGCAAAGCGTCCAGGCGCTGCGCGAGGCGCTCGGCGACGATCCGCCGCTGGCGCCCGCGGCGACCGCCGCGCCGCGCGCGCAGCGCTTCGGGCGGCGCGCGCTCGTGGAGCTGGCGTTGGCGGCGTCTGCGGTGCTCGGCGTCGCAGCCTGGGCGCTGGTCTCGACGACCTCGACGAGCGCTGCCGGCAGCGCGGCCGACGCGGGCGCGGCGGTGTCGGCACCGCTCCTCGTGACTGCGCCCGCATCGACAGCCGCCTTGCCGACACCGGCGACGGCCGCGACGGCCACGATGCCCGCGGTGCCGGTGGTGCCGGTGGTGCCGGCAACACCAGCATCGGCGCCGGCTGCACCTGCGGCCGCGAGCGCCGCGCCCGAGACGACGCAGGCCATGGCACCCGCAGCGAAGCCCGCGCCCTCACCCGCGCCGCGATCGGCGCCGGTCAAGCGACCGGCCGCTGCAACGGCGTCGGTCGCGCCGGCCATGCCGACATCGCCGCGCCCGGCGCCCATCGACGCCGCTCCGCGCAGCCCCGCGGAGGCCTGCGCCGGCCGCAACTTCATCGCACGAATGA
>DATIDZ010000110.1:0-4234 GCA_035456045.1 Caldimonas sp. | reverse complement strand
GGCGACTTGCGCGGGCCGGCGAGCGCACGGCCAATCACAGGGCGCGCTGTCGGGCGCGTCTTGCGATCCTCGACCGGTGCCGCCGTGCGCGCTTCACTTGAAGGCTAGCGCGACCATCTTGCGACGCACGAATGCGATCTGCGTCGACAGCGGCAGCTGCTTTGGACACACGTCATGGCAGCCGAGCAGCGACATGCAGCCGAACACGCCGTCGTCGTCGCCGACCAGCTCGTAGAACGCCTCGTCGTCGCGCGTGTCGCGCGGGTCGAGCCGGAACCGGGCGATCTTGTTGAGGCCGACGGCGCCGACGAAGTCGTCGCGCATTCGCGCCGTGCCGCACGCGGCGACGCAGCAGCCGCACTCGATGCAGCGGTCGAGCTCGTAGATCTTCTCGGCCAGCTCGGGCTCCATGCGTTGCTCGAGCCGGGTCAGGTCGGGGCTCGCCTCCTGCTGGTGGACCCAGGTCTGCAGCCGCTCGCTCATGCCGCGCATCCAGCTGCCGGTGTCGACGGACAGGTCGCCGATGAGCTTGAACACCGGCAGCGGCGCGAGCGTGAACTCCGCGGCGAGGTTCTTGGTCAACGTGCGGCAGGCCAGCGCGGGCCGGCCGTCGACGAGCATGGCGCAGCTGCCGCAGATGCCGGCGCGGCAGACGAAATCGAACTGCAGCGAGGGGTCGAGCTTCTCGCGGATCTCGCTCAGCGCGATGAAGAGCGTCATGCCGGCGGCGTCGAGCAGCTCGTACGTCTGCCAGTGGGCGGCGACGTCGGGCCGGCTCGGATCGAAGCGCAGGATGCGGATCTTGAGCAGGCGGGTGGCCGCCGTCTCCGAGGCCGCCGCAGGAACGGTCTGCAGGAGGGACGTCGCGATCGGGCGGATGGGAATCCTCATGGCAGCGGCTCGTCGATGCGCTCGTTGCGGCCGCGCAGCGCTTGCGGCAGAAGGTCCTCGTAGGGCATCAGGGCGCGCTGCATCTCGAAGCGCGGCGCGTCCTTCAGGCGCTCGCGCAGTGCGGCGACTTCGGCGGCGCGCGCGGCCGTGTCCGGATGGTCGACATAGTCCTTGGCGCCGTAGCCGCGCCACCCCGGCGGCAGCTCCATCGCGCGAACGTCGAGCGCCTCGTAGGTCAGCGTCGGCAGCGAGTCGCGCTCGCTCTGCCAGGTCGCGAGGGTGCGCTTAAGCCACTGGGCGTCGTCGCGGCGCGGGAAGTCCTCGCGGAAGTGGGCGCCGCGGCTTTCCGTCCGCACCGAGGCGCCGTGCGCGACGCAGAGCGCGAGCTTGAGCATCTTCCTCACGCGATAGGCCGTGGCGAGCTCCGGGTTGGCGCCGGCCGACTTGTTGCGCAGGCCGATGCGCCGGCTGCGCTCGAGCAGCCCCTGGAGATCGTCGACCGCCGACGCGAGGTCCGGGCCGGTGCGGAAGATGCCGACCTTGGACGTCATCACGTTCTGCATCTCGGCCTTGAGCGCCGAGGCGTCCTCCCGGCCGTCGGCGCCGGAGACGAGGCGGTCGAGCTTGGCCTGCTCGGCGGCGACGAACTCGCGCACGAGGCCGGTCGGGATGCGCACGTCGTTGCCGGCGTCGTCGCAGAAGTCGGCGACGAAATCGCCGACGATCATCCCGGCGACGACGGTCTCGGCGACCGAGTTGCCGCCGAGCCGGTTGAAGCCGTGCATGTCCCAGCAGGCGGCCTCGCCGGCCGCGAACAGGCCTTTCAGCGTCGCGCTCTGGCCGGTGTGGTCGGTGCGGATGCCGCCCATCGTGTAGTGCTGCGCCGGCCGGACCGCGATCATCTGCTCGACCGGATCGACGCCGAGGAACGACTCGCAGATCTCCTTGACCTCGCGCAGGTTCTTCTCGATGTGGGCGCGGCCGAGCTGCGTGATGTCGAGCCAGAGGTGGTCGCCGAAGCGCGACTTCGCGCCCTTGCCCTTCCGGATGTGCGTCTCCATCCGGCGCGAGACGACGTCGCGCGACGCGAGCTCCTTCTTCTCGGGCTCGTAGTCGGGCATGAAGCGGTGGCCGTCGACGTCCTTGAGGAGGCCGCCGTCGCCGCGACAGCCCTCGGTGACGAGGATGCCGGCCGGGAAGATCCCGGTCGGATGGAACTGCACCGCTTCCATGTTGCCGAGCGTCGCGATGCCGGTCTCGAGCGCGATCGCGGTGCCGATGCCTTCGCAGATGACGGCGTTGGTCGTGACGCGGTAGAGGCGCCCGGCGCCTCCCGTCGCGATCGTCGTCGCCTTGGCGACGTAGGCGCTCAGCTCGCCGGTGACGAGGCTGCGCACGACCGCGCCGTAGCAGCGGCCGCCTTCGTGGATCAGCGCGATCGCCTCCATGCGCTCGTGGACGGGAATCGATTCCGCGATCGCGCGGTCGCTGACCGCGAACAGCATCGCGTGCCCGGTGCCGTCGGAGACGTAGCAGGTGCGCCACTTCTTGGTGCCGCCGAAGTCGCGCTGCGCGACCAGGCCGTGCGCCTCGTCGCGCTCGGTGAGCGTGACCTTCTGGCCGTTGATGATCACCTGCCGGTCGCCGCGCTGGACGCGGCTCCACGGCACGCCCCAGGCGGCGAGCTCGCGCACCGCCTTCGGCGCGGTGTCGACGAACATCCGGACGACGCGCTGGTCGGCGCCCCAGTCGCTGCCGCGCACGGTGTCCTCGAAGTGGACGTCCTCGTTGTCGCCCTGCCCCTTGATGACGTTGCCGAGCGACGCCTGCATGCCGCCCTGCGCTGCCGCCGAGTGCGAGCGCTTCGGCGGCACCAGCGACAGGATGATCGCGTCGTGGCCGCGCCGCTTGGCGCCGATGGCGACGCGCAGGCCGGCGAGGCCGCCGCCGATGACGAGCACGTCGGTGTAGACGATCTTCATGCGCGGGCTCTCATCGCGCCGGCACCGGCTGCACCCAGGCCGGCGTGTAGGCCTGGCCGGCGCGATCGGCGTGCTCGATGCCGATCTTCACGTAGGCGGCGAGCGTCGCCAGGCCGAGGGCGAGGAAGAACACGGTCAGCGCCCACTTGAGCGTCTTCAGGCGATGCCGCGTCGCGTTCGCGTCGCGCCCCGAGAACCAGCCCCACTTGACGGCCAGGCGGTACAGGCCGATGCCGCCGTGCAGCTCGACGACGAACAGCAGCACGAGGTAGAGCGGCCAGTAGTGGTCGCTCCAGACCCGGTCGGCGCTCTCGAACGGGCCGATGCGCTCGGGCCGCGTCAGCATCGCGTGCAGATGGATCGACGCGAGGAAGAACATCGCGAAGCCGGTCACCACCTGCCACCACCAGAGCGTGGTGTCGGCGTGCTTCATCGTGCCGACGTGGTCGCGGAAGGCCCGGTACTGGCCATAGTCGATCGGGAACTTGCGCACGGCGAGCATCGCGTGCACGACCAGCAGCGTGAGGACGCCCGAGACCGCCAGCGAGACGATCCACGGATACGAGCGGCCGAAGACGAAGTAGCCCTCGAAGAAGCGCGTCACCGTCCACATCGCATCCTTGCCGAGCAGGATCGACGAGACGAAGAACATGTGGCCCCACATGAAGAGCGCGAGCAGCAGGCCGCTCACGCTCTGCACCCAGTCGAGCCGCGCCGGCCAGCGACTCTTGCGGTCGCGGCGTGCGCCGGCTGCGCCGGTGACGAGCACTGAACCCGTGGTCATCGCTGCGAGGTGGTGGTTGGGGGCGCGGGCATCTTCTGCCCGCGCTGCACCGCCGCTGTTGACACAGGTCAACCCGCGGGCTGCATGCGATGAGTACAAACCGCAGGTCCGATCACCCCGATCGGCGGAGAGTCGTCATGGCGAGCGAGCACATCACCCCGGTCCGTCCAGCGTTGTCGTCGTGGTTCCCGCGCGGCGCCGCCCTGCTGCACGACCCCGAGCTGAACAAGGGAACGGCGTTCACCGAGGCGGAGCGCGAGGTCCTCGGCCTGAAAGGCCTGCTGCCGCCGCGCGTGCACAGCCAGGGCGAGCAGGTCGCGCGCGTGCTCGGCAACCTGCGCCGCCTCGACAACCCGCTCGAGAAGTACATCTTCATGAGTGCGCTGCACGATCGCAACGAGGCGCTCTTCTTCCGCATCGTCATGGAGAACCCTGACGAGATCATGCCGATCATCTACACCCCGACGGTCGGCCTCGGGTGCCAGAAGTTCGGCCAGATCTTCCAGCGGCCGCGCGGCGTCTTCGTCACCGCCAGCGACCGCGGCCAGATCAAGTCGCTGCTGCGCAACTGGCCGCA